>DATJSI010000016.1 GCA_035504215.1 Mycobacteriales bacterium | reverse complement strand
CCGAACCGGATCCTGAACCCCGAGCTCCAGCAGCGCCGCTACGACCCGGACCTGCGGTACGTCCGCCGGTACGTTCCCGAGTTCGGTACGCCGGACTACCCGCCGCCGATCGTCGAGCACGGTGCGGCGGTGGCGGCCTTCAAGGCCGCGCGCCGGCGACCCTGACCGGCGGACGCGGGCGGTCGCGGTTCATGCGCGCTGGGTAGTGTCGTAGCCGGGCCCGGATGGGCGGACGTTGCGAGTCGAGGAGCAGGGGTGCCGAAGTACGTCTACGACTTCAACGAGGGCAATCGCGATCTCAAGGACCTCCTCGGGGGCAAGGGCGCGAACCTCGCCGAGATGACCAACCTGGGGCTCCCTGTCCCGCCCGGCTTCACGATCACGACCGAGGCGTGCAACGTCTACCTGGAGACCGGCACCGAGCCCGCGGATCTCGAGGCCGAGGTGAGTGCGCACCTCGCGGCGCTCGAGCAGACGATGGGCAAGTCGCTCGGCCAGGCCGACGACCCGCTGCTCGTAAGCGTCCGGTCCGGAGCGAAGTTCTCTATGCCCGGCATGATGGACACGGTCCTCAACATCGGGCTCAACGACGACTCGGTGGTCGGCCTGACCAAGCAGTCGGGGAGTGAGCGCTTCGCCTGGGACTCCTACCGCCGCCTGATCCAGATGTTCGGCAAGACCGTCCTTGGCGTCGACGGCGAGCACTTCGACGAGGTCTTCGACGAGGCGAAGCGCGCCAAGGGCGTTACGAACGACCTCGACCTCGACGAGAACGACCTGCGCGATGTGGTCGCCCGCTACAAGGCGGTGGTCGCGGAGCACACCGGGCGCGACTTCCCCGCTGAGCCGCGCGAGCAGCTCGACCTCGCGGTGCGCGCCGTCTTCGACTCCTGGAACGGCGACCGCGCGAAGCTCTACCGCCGGCAGGAGCGGATTCCGGCCAACCTCGGTACGGCGGTGAACGTGGTCGCCATGGTGTTCGGCAACCTCGGCATGGACTCGGGCACCGGTGTCGCGTTCACTCGTGACCCGGGCACCGGTGACCGCGGCGTCTACGGCGACTACCTGCAGAACGCGCAGGGCGAGGACGTCGTAGCGGGCATCCGCAACACCGTCTCGCTCGCCGACCTCGAGTCGATCGACAAGCCGGCGTACGACGAGCTGATGTCGATCATGGCGACGCTCGAGAACCACTACCGCGACCTTTGCGACATCGAGTTCACGGTCGAGCGCAACAAGCTGTGGATGCTCCAGACGCGGGTCGGCAAGCGCACCGCCGGCGCCGCGTTCAAGATCGCGATCCAGCTGGTCGACGAGGGCCTGATCGATATGGACGAGGCCCTGCAGCGGGTCAACGGCGCACAGCTCGCCCAGCTGATGTTCCCGCGCTTCGACGACGACGCCCCGAAGAACCAGATCTCGAGCGGCGTGAGCGCATCTCCGGGCGCTGCCGTCGGCAAGGCAGTTTTCGACAGTGCCACCGCCGGAGAGTGGGCGGCGCGCGGCGAGGCGGTCATCCTCGTCCGCCGCGAGACCAACCCCGACGACCTCCCGGGCATGATCGCCGCCGAGGGCATCCTCACCAGCCGCGGCGGCAAGACCAGCCACGCGGCCGTCGTAGCCAGAGGCATGGGCAAGACCTGCGTCTCGGGTGCCGACGACCTCGAGGTCGACGTCCGCGGCAAGGTCGCGACCACGAAGAACGGGGTGAGCTTCGGCGAGGGCGACGTGATCTCGATCGACGGCACCGCCGGCAAGGTCTACCTCGGCGAGGTGCCCGTGGTGCCGAGCCCTGTCGTGCAGTACTTCGAAGGCACCCTCGACGCGTCCTCGGACCCGCTCGTGGCGGCAGTCGACCGCATCGTCAGGCATGCCGACGCGAAGCGGCGGCTCGGTGTCCGCACGAACGCCGACACCGAGGAGGACGCCGCGCGCGCCCGCCGGTTCGGGGCGCAGGGCATCGGCCTGTGCCGCACCGAGCACATGTTCCTCGGCGAGCGACGCAAGCACGTCGAGCGACTGATCCTTGCCGATGGCGAGGACGAGCAGCGAGCCGCGCTCGACGCCCTGTTGCCGTTGCAGCGGGAGGACTTCATCGGCATCTTCACCGCGATGGACGGCCTGCCGGTCACGGTGCGGCTGATCGACCCGCCGCTCCACGAGTTCCTTCCCGACCTCACCGAGCTGTCGGTCAAGATCGCGGTTGCGGAGGCGACCGGTGCGACCGTCTCCGACAACGACCGCAAGCTGCTCGAGGCGGTCCGGCGGCTGCACGAGCAGAACCCGATGCTCGGCCTGCGCGGCGTGCGCCTCGGGCTGGTCATCCCCGGTCTGTTCGCGCTCCAGGTGCGGGCGATCGCCGAGGCGGCGGCGGAGATGAAGAAGGCGGGGCGCGATCCGAAGCCGGAGATCATGGTGCCGCTCGTGGGCGCCGTACAGGAGCTCGAGATCGTGCGCGAGGAGACCGAGCGGAT
Source organism: Mycobacteriales bacterium (assembly GCA_035504215.1). Classification (NCBI taxonomy): domain Bacteria; kingdom Bacillati; phylum Actinomycetota; class Actinomycetes; order Mycobacteriales; species Mycobacteriales bacterium. Next base: position 38,034 of record DATJSI010000016.1, on the reverse strand, counting down.
CCTCGCCGAGGTCGCCTCCGAGTCGGGCGTCGAGGTGCACACCCTGATCGGGACCATGATCGAGGTCCCGCGGGCCGCGCTGACTGCGGGCCAGATCGCCGAGGCGGCCGAGTTCTTCTCCTTCGGCACCAACGACCTCACCCAGATGGGTTGGGGCTTCAGCCGAGATGACGTGGAAGGTGCATTCTTCCCGCGCTACATCGACCTCGGCATCTTCGGGGTCAGCCCGTTCGAGACGCTCGACCCCGAGGGGATCGGCCGGATGGTGCGGATCGCCGTCGAGGAGGGCCGGGCGGTCCGACCTGACCTGCACGTCGGCGTGTGCGGTGAGCACGGCGGCGACCCCGAGTCCGTGCACTTCTTCCACCATGCCGGTCTCGACTACGTCTCGTGCTCGCCGTTCCGCGTTCCCGTTGCGCGGCTCGAGGCCGGTCGGGCCGCGCTGGATGCCCAGGGCAGCGACAGTCGCTGACCGGGTTGGCATGATCGCTCGCGCAGCTACGACGACGAGCGCCGGGCGGGTGTGACGTGAACGGGTACGACGACGAGTCGCGTGCCCGGCTGGTGCCGGAGCCGCCCAAACAGTCGCCCGGCAGTCGGGACGACTTCGTCCGCGACCGCGCCCGGGTGCTGCACTCGGCGGCGCTGCGCCGGTTGGCGGGACGCACCCAGGTCGTCGTCGTCGGCGAGAGCGACTTCCCTCGCACCCGGCTGACGCACTCCTTGGAGTGCGCGCAGATCGGCCGCGAGCTCGCCGGCGCTCTCGGCGCCGACCCCGACCTCGTCGACGCGGCGTGCCTCGCGCACGACCTCGGCCACCCGCCGTTCGGCCACAACGGCGAGGCGGCGCTCGACGAGTTCGCAGCCGGGATCGGTGGCTTCGAGGGCAACGCGCAGAGCTTCCGGGTGCTGACCCGGCTGGAGGCGAAGGTCGTCGACCGGGCCGGAGCCGGAGCCGGGCTCAACCTGACCCGCGCGACGCTGGACGCGGCCTCCAAGTACCCATGGACCAGACAGCCGGGCTCGCGCAAGTTCGGCGTCTACGCCGATGACCTCCCGGTGTTCACGTGGATGCGCTCCGGTCGCGCCGGTCCGGCGCGCTGCGTCGAGGCGCAGATCATGGACTGGGCGGACGACGTGGCCTACTCGGTCCACGACCTCGAGGATGGTGTCCAGGCCGGGCACGTTCCTCTCCGCGTGCTCGACGAACGCGAGCATGCGGCGCAGATCGTGGCAGTCGCTCGTACGTCGTACCTCGAGGTCGACGTCGCGGCGCTGACCGCGGCGTTCGAGCGCCTGCGTGCACAGGACTACTGGCTGGCAGACTTCGACGGCTCGATGCGGGCAATGGTGGCGCTGAAGCGCATGACGAGCGAGCTGATCGCCCGGCTGTGCAGCGCCGCGACCGTGGCCACGCTGGACCGCGCCGAGGGACGTCCGGTCCAGCGCTACGACGGCCAGCTGGTCGTCCCCGATGCCACGAGAGCGGAGTGCGCGGTGCTCAAGGCGATCGCCGACCGCTATGTCATGCAACGCGACGCTGCGATCCGCACCCAGCAGCGCCAGCGGGAGCAGCTGGCCGAGCTGCTCGGGGCCCTGTGCGCCTCGGCGCCGGACTCCCTCGAGCCGTGGCTGCACGACGCGTACCGAGCCGCGCCGGACGACGCGGCCCGCCTGCGCGTGGTCGTCGACCAGGTCGCATCCCTGACCGACCGAACCGCCGTGTTGTGGCACGAGCGGCAGCTCGGTGCCCGGGTGCCCTCCGGATGACCGTCACCGTGCGCAGGGCCGTGACCGAGGAGGTCCTCGACCTGCGCCTCGGCGTGCTCCGGCCGACGGTGCCGAGGGTGCCCAACCCGCGCGACCACGACCCGGAGACGGTGCATGTCGCGGCCTTCGAAGACGGCGTCGCGGTCGGAACGGTCACCGTCCAGCCGGAGCCGTACGACGGGGACGAGCGGTCGTGGCGGATGCGCGGCATGGCCGTCCTCCCCGACCATCAGGGCCGGGGGATCGGCCGGGCCGTGCTGGAGGAGGCGACCAGGGTTGCCGCCTCGGCCGGCGCCTCGAAGCTGTGGGCGAACGGCCGGGTCAGCGCGCTGGAGTTCTACCGTCGGCTGGGATGGGTGGCGACCGGACCGGTGTTCAACCACGGTCCCGACGACCTGCCGCACCGGGTGGTGATCCGGCGGCTCGCACCGGGCGACGTCGGCGGGCCGCCGTAAAGTAGGTCGCGGCGTCTTCCCCCGCCGACCGACCACAGCGACGGAGGACCAGTGCCCGGACGGATCCGCGACGAGGACATCGCGGCGGTCCGCGAACGGGTGTCGCTCGAGCAGGTCGTTGCCGACCACGTCGCGCTGCGCAGCGCGGGGGCCGGCCGGCTGAAGGGACTCTGCCCGTTCCACGACGAGAAGACGCCGTCGTTCACGGTCAACCCCGCCCTCGGCTTCTACAAGTGCTTTGGCTGCGGTGCCTCTGGCGACGTCATCACCTTCGTGCGCCAGATCGAGCATCTCGACTTCTCCGATGCGATGGAGATGCTCGCTCGCCGTGCCGGCGTGGAGCTGCGGCGCGAGGAGGGCGGATCCGCTCCGGGCGCCCATCACGGTCAACGCCAGCGGCTGCTCGACGTCAACGCGGCCGCGGCGGCGTACTTCGGCTCGCAGCTCAATTCGCCCGAGGCCGAGATCGGCCGGCGCTTCCTCGCCGAACGTGGCTTCGACGAGGCGGCGTGGGCGCATTTCGGCGTCGGCTACGCGCCCAACGGCTGGGACATCACGATCAAGCATCTGCGCGCGGCCGGTTTCAGCGACGCGGAGCTGTCGACGGCAGGCCTCGCCAGCCAGGGCCAGCGGGGCTTGATCGACCGCTTCCGCGGCCGGTTGGTCTGGCCGATCCGCGACCGCAAGGGTGACGTGATCGGCTTCGGCGCCCGCCGGCTGCGCGAGGACGACAACGGCCCGAAGTACCTGAACACCCCGGAGACGCCGCTGTACAAGAAGAGCCAGGTGCTCTACGGCGTCGACCTTGCCAAGCACGAGATCGCGACGACGCTGAAGGCGGTGGTCGTCGAGGGCTACACCGACGTAATGGCCTGCCATCTCGCCGGCGAGCGGACCGCGGTCGCCACCTGCGGGACGGCGTTCGGCGAGGAGCACGTGCAGATCCTGCGCCGGATGCTCATGGACCAGGACGAGCTGCGAGGGCGCGTGATCTTCACCTTCGACGGGGACGAGGCCGGCCGCAACGCGGCGTTGAAGGCGTTCGCCGGAGACCAGAAGTTCGTGACGCAGACCTTCGTCGCGGTGCAGCCGGACGGGCTCGACCCGTGCGAGCTGCGCCAGCAACGCGGCGACCTCGCCGTGCGTGACCTGATCGCGAGCCACATCCCGCTTGCCGAGTTCGCGATCCGGGTCACCCTCGAACGCTTCGACCTCTCGATTCCCGAGGGCCGGGTCCAGGCGCTCGCTGCGACGGCGCCGGTGGTCGCCGGGCTGAAGGATGTCTCGCTGCGCGACGAGTACGCCCGCCGGCTGGCCGGTTGGCTCGGCATGGAGGTCGAGCCCGTGCTCGAGCGGGTCCGCCACGGTGGCGGCCGCCCGCCCGTGCAGGGCGCCGACGCCTCGTCGGGCTCCCGACGTGGTGGCTCCCGCGCCGTGCACACCCGCCCCGATCCGCGCGACCCACGCCTGGTCGTGGAGCGGGAGGTTGCCAAGCTCGCGGTCCAACGACCGGCCCTGGCCGGGCCGGCGTTCGACGCCTTGGGCGAGGAATGCTTCACCTCGCCCGCCTACGCCGCCGTCCGCGCTGCGATCGGCAAGGCCGGCGGCGTGTCCGCGGCCGCCGGTGGCGCCGAGTGGGTGGCGTCCGTGCAGGAGGCGGCAGAGGTGGACGCCGTTCGCGAGCTGGTCACCGAGCTCGCGGTCGAGCCGATGCAGTCGGTCGAGGAGGACGACGCCCGGTACGCCGGCGCGCTCGTCGTACGGCTCGAGGAGATGGCGCTCACCCGCCGGGTCCAGGAGCTGAAGTCCCGGCTGCAGCGGCTCAACCCGGTGGAGCAGGCGACGGAGTACAACCGGATGTTCGGCGAGCTGATCGTGCTCGAACAGCAGAAGAAGGGGCTCCGCAGCCGAGGCGCCGGCGAGCTCTAGCGTGCGACGACCCAGGCGGCGGCTCGCGGCGTTGTCCTCGTCGCCCGCAGATCGGCGGCTTGCGGCCGCTTAGGTCGGCTTTGCCGCTTACGGCGTGGTGCTTGTGTTCTGGCGGGCCGGGCGACAGGATGTCGCCGACTACCGACGCCAGCTTGGGGGATCCGCTATGTCGCAGTCCAGCCCGATGCCCGACCTCAAGTCGTTGCCGCCGTTCGATCTCGGTGTGCTCGCGACCGGCTTGCTCGCTTTCATCTTCTCCTTCTTTCCCTATTACGGAGTGAAGGTCTCCGGCTCGGTGCTCGGCATCAACGTCTCTACCTTCGGCCAGACGAGCAGCACCGTGACGGCGTGGCACAGCTACTCGACGCTTGCACTGCTGCTGATCCTGCTCGGCACGATCGTGGCAGCGATCGCGATCTTCGCGTCATCGTCGGCGCCGAGCCTGCCGATCGGGTTGCGCTGGATCGCGGCCGGGCTGTGTGCACTCGGCGCGTTGCTGTACTTGATCCGGCTGTTCACGCTTCCGCATCACCACCATTCCTTCGGTGCCGGCATCAGCGCCTCCGAAGGAGTCAAGTGGGGTGGCTACCTGCTGTTGATCATCGTGCTGCTCAACGCGGCGTGCGCGGTGATCAGCGCGCTGAGCAGCGAGGAGCAGGTGCCGTGGCACCAGTTCGGCGCGGCCGGCGCCGGAGGCGCCGCACCGATGACGGGCGGACCCGCGCCGATGGGTGGCGCGCCGACAGCCGGTTACTCGACGCCGACCTACGCGCCGCCGCCGGCGCCACCGGCCCCGCCGATGCAGCCACCGGCCCCGCCGGCGCAGTCGACCGAGCCGTCAGCCGGCGACGACCCCGCTCCCGTCTGAGTCGACCGTCGCGCCGGGGGCATCGACGGCCGTTGCGGCGGTTGGCGAGGCCTGCTCCGTCAAGGCCGCCTGTCGGGCCCGCACGTATGCCGTCGTACGCCGCTCGGCATAGAACGACGCGAGCGGCACCGTGCCCGCCAGGATGGTGAGGATGAGCTGGATCGGCGTCATCCGCACGCGGCGGGTCAGGTCGAGAGTCAGCAGGATGTAGAGCGGGTAGCAGAACACGCCGTGCACGGTGCCGACCACTGCGTCGACGCCGCCCTGGTTGGCGGCGAACTGCAGCGGCAGGCCGACGAAGAACAGCAGCACGAGCAGCACGCTGACGACCAGCGCGATGATCCGGTAGCGCAGCAGTGCGGCCTCGACGCTGTGCACGTCGAGCAGTCGGGTGCTCACGTTGTCAGGTACTCCGTCGCTGTCCGGTGGTGAGGGCTTCCGCCCGGGCGTTGAGCCGGGCGAGGTACGCGTTGTACGCGTTCACCTCGTCGTCATCCTCGTCCACCTCCGCGGGGGGGGTGGTGATGCCGATCCGGACGCCGTCGCGGTGCTCGATCTCGGGTTTGGGCAGCGGGGGCGCGGCGAACCGCGATGACAGCGGACGCGGCTTCGTGCCGGTCTCGTCCGCTTCGCCCGCAGCCTCGATCCGCAAGGTCCTCCACCACAGCACAATCCCGAACGCCGCAAACAGCGGCCACTGGAAGGCGTATGCCCAGTTCTGGATCCCGCCGCTCGGCGACTGGGCGCGGTGCCATTGCCAGAGGCCGAGGCGAAGGAAGACCAACACGAGGACCACGACGAACAGGTGCAGACCCCACCACTTCGGCGAGAGCAGGATCTTGCGCACGGTCCCAGCGTAACCAGCCGGATCAGGTCGTGCCGCTCGGCCGCCGCGGACGCCATGCCCGGCGCCGCGCGGTGCGCTAATCTGGCTAGTCGGTTGGCCCGGTCAATCGCAGGATCATTCCCGCATAGCTCAATTGGCAGAGCGTTCGGCTGTTAACCGATAGGTTCCTGGTTCGAGTCCAGGTGCGGGAGCCATCGCCCACCACCGAGGTGGCTCCACCAGGGGTGGTAGCTCAGCTGGTTAGAGCTGGGGACTCATAATCCCTAGGCCGCAGGTTCGAGTCCTGCCCACCCCACCGAACGCGGATTTTGCGCCGCGAACGGTCGCGTCGCATTCATTTCCTTGATCCTTTTTGCGCGCGCGCCATTTCTCCTGCCCGGGGCTTGTGCTGCGCGCTAGCGTCACGATATGGCGGACCGTTTGTGTACGGCGTGCGGGACGCCCAACGTCGCGGGTGCGAAGTTCTGCCATGAGTGCGGAGCGCCCCTGCTCGTTCCGTGCCCGCAGTGCGGCACCGTGCCGCTCGCTCCGGCGAGGTTCTGCAGTGAGTGCGGGAGCCCGCTTGCGACGACGGAGCCGCCCGGGGCGGCAGCGGATCGGCCGCTTCCGGCCACCGAGCGCCGGGTGGTCTCGATGTTGTTCGGCGACCTCGTCGGCTTCACGACCATCGCCGAGGGACTCGACCCGGAGGCGGCCCGCGAACTTCTCTCGGCGTACTTCGCGGCGGTTCGCGCGGTGGTCGAGCGCTACGGCGGAGTGATCGAGAAGTTCATCGGCGATGCCGTGTTCGCGATCTGGGGTGTGCCGGCCACGCGCGAGGACGACGCTGAGCGGGCGGTGCGCGCCGGCCTCGACCTGACCAGCGCGGTGACGGCGGTGGGCGAGGAGCTCGGCGTTCCAGCGTTGAACATGCGGGTCGGCATCACCACCGGTCAGGTCGCGGTGACGCTCGGAGCGGTCGGCGAGGGCGTGGTCGCCGGGGACGCGGTGAACACGGCCGCTCGGGTCCAGTCCATCGCGGCTCCCGGTCAGGTGTGGGTCGACGACACCACCCGGTCGCTGACCACCGCGTCGCTCGCCTACGAGTCGGTGGGATCGCACGAGCTGAAGGGCAAGGCGAAGCCGGTCGAGCTTTTCCACGCAACCCGGACCACGGCAGTGGTCGGCGGCGACCAGCGGGTCGACGGCCTCGAGGGCCCGTTCGTCGGGCGTGACCGCGAGCTTCGGCTGGTGAAGGAGCTCTTCCACGCCACGTCGGAGGAGGGCCGGCCGCGACTCGTCCTGGTCACCGGTGAGCCCGGCATCGGCAAGTCGCGACTGGCCTGGGAGTTCGAGAAGTACGTCGACGCGATCCCGACCACGACGACCTGGTGGATGCGCGCACGTTGCTTGTCCTACGGCGAGGGGGTTGCCGGCCGGGTGATCGCCGAGCTGGTCCGGTACCTGCTGCGGCTGACCGACGCGAGCGTGGAGGCCGACGTTCGGCAGGCACTCGACCAGCGGCTGCGCGAGCACGTCCCGGACCCGGCTGAGCGCGAGTTCCTGCAGCCGAGGCTCGAGAGCCTGCTCGGCCTCAGTGACCGGGGGTTCGAGCAGGCCGACCTGTTCGCCTGCTGGCGATCGTTCCTCGAGGCGCTACCGGACGACCGGGCATCGTCGGTCACGATCGTCATCGAGGACTACCAATGGGCCGACGACGGGCTGCGGGCCTTCATCGACCACATTCTCGAGGTGGGCCAGGCACCGATCATGATCCTGGTTCTGGCCCGGACCGAGGTCACGGAGCGACATCCCGGCACGGGCGTCGGGCGTCGGTCGACCACGGTGTTTCTCGAGCCGTTGCCGGACGTTGCGATGGACCGGCTCGTCTCCGGCCTGGTCACGAACCTCCCGGAGGCGGTGCGCGCGGAGCTCGTCCAACGCGCCGAAGGCGTGCCGCTGTACGCCGTCGAGACCATTCGCGCACTGATCGACCGTGAGATCGCGACGCCGTCCGGCGGCAGCTTCGTCATCGACGCACAGTCGGCGGCCACGCTGGACCTGGCCGCGATCGGGCCGCCGGCGAGCCTGCAGGCCCTGCTGGCGGCGCGGCTCGACGCGCTGTCAGAGCTGGAACGTCGCGTCGTGCGGGACGCCAGCGTTCTCGGGCAGTCGTTCACCCGCGCGGCCATCGCTGCACTCGTTCAGGCCGACGCCGACCTCGACGTCTGCCTCGACTCGCTTCGACGTAAAGAGATCTTCAGCATCGACAACGACCCGCGGTCACCCGAGCGCGGGCAGTACCGATTCGTCCAGGCGCTGCTGCGGTCGGTCGCCTACGACACGCTTGCGCGGCGCGATCGCCGGGCGCGCCACATCGAGGTGGCTCGGTTCCTGGCTGCCCAGCCGGATGCGGAGTCGCTGGCGGGCGTCATCGCAGCGCACTATCTGGATGCCTTCGAGGCGATGCCCGACGAAGCCGACAACGCCGAGCTCAAGGGATCCGCGGCATTGCTGCTCGACCAAGCCGCACAACAGGCGGCAATGGTGGGCTCGCCGGGTCTCGCGTTCTCGCACTACGACCGGCTCATGGCGCTCGACCCTCCGGACGACCTGCTCGTCAAAGCCGCGATCGCCGGCGCTCGCCTGGCAGCGAGAAGCGGCGCGCATCGCGAGCACGCGCTCGAATGGGCGCAACGGGCTTCGCAGGCTGCCTCGCGCCTGGGCGCCATCGACGACGAGCTGTGGGTGAAGCTCGCTGCCGCGCAGCTCTACCTCACCGCCAGCAACGGCGACGCCGCGCTTCCGCTGGCGAGAGAGGTCTTCGAGCAGAGCATCGGCCGGCCGCACCGGGTGGCGCACCTCGGTACGGCCAGCCGGTTGTTGTGCCTTTGCGCGCAGAACTCCGGAGATGCCGAAATCGCGGAGCAAGCAGTGACGGCAGCTCTTGGCGACATCGAGCGCTACGCCGACGATGCCGAGTTCGCGGAGTTCCTCGACACCATCTCGATGTGGTTGTCGATCGGCGGGTTCCGTCGGCTGGCGGTCGTCGTCCGGCGGGCTGCTGTTGCTTCCGAAAACAACCGCAGCGCGGACAACATCGCACCGAGGCTGAACCTCGCCACAAGCATTGCTCACGACGACCCCGCCGAGGCGATGCGCATCTCGGCCGAGGTCATCACCGAGGGCCGGCGCCGGGGAACGAGCGTCATCGCTGCGATGGGTCACTACGTGGCGTCCGCGATCGCAACGGGGGCCTGGGCGCAAGCGCGCGAGGTGATCGCGACACACGCCGCAGAAGCCGCGACGGAGCTGGTGGATTGGGAGATCTATCTGGCCGCAGGGGCTGCCTGCATCGCCTGGGGTTCGGACGACGCCTCCCTCATGCTCACTCCGGACGAGGTCCTGTCCCGCGATCCGGTGATCAACGGCTGGCAGCAGATGCGAGTGGCCGTCGCGACCGCGCTCGAAGGAGACCTGGTCTCGGGCTCGGCGATCGCGGTCAAGGCGGTGCGCACCATGGCGGAGGTGGAGCCCGCCAACGAGGACGTCCCCCTCGGGTACGCCCTCGCAGTCGACATGCTCGCCGAGGCGGACTCGCTGTCCGAGCTCACCGAGCTCAGCAACGAGTTCGAACAGATCGCCATCGGCCAGCGGTTCCGGCTGCTGCACGGGACCAACCTGCGCGCAGCAGCGTTGCTGAGCGACGCGCCCGACCAGCTGCTCGCCGACGCGATCGCAACGTTCGAGGCGATGGGAGCGGCGTACTGGGCCGCCCGGACACGTCTCGACCTCGCCGCCGCGCTGGTCGAGCGCGAGGCGCCCGGAGCGGAAAGCCTGGTGGACCTGGCTGAGCCGGTGCTGGTTGCGGCGGGGGCGACCCGCGCGCTCCGTCAAGTCGCGGAGCTTCGCTCCGTCCTGGTGCCCTGAGCCTTTCAGCGATCGCGACAGACCGCCCGCGCGATCGGGCGAACGTCACGCCGGCGGGCCGGACCCTGCTGCGGTGGCCTCGTTGGAGGGGTCGACCTCGATCATGGGCCCGGTGCCGGGCGCTCCGATCCGCAACCAGGTCGTCCAGCCGGGGAGGTTGCCGTTCCGATCGGGATGGGCACCGTGCCGACCGTGCGCAGGCTCGACCTCGACGACGCCACCGGACGGGGAAACGCTGACCTTGGCCCGGCGCCGGCCGTCGGCCGGGTTCTTTCCGGCGGCGGTCAGGATGCACTCGGCGGGTACGACGTGACCCTGCGGACCCTGCAGCCGCGGCGCATCGAGCAACAGTGAGCGGCCCCGGCCGCCACGCGCGTGAAGCGGGCGTCCGACCTTGGCGGCGAGTGGATGCATCCACTGGTCGACGTCGAGCGAGAGCCGGACGGTCTTGTTCGTCCAGTACGGTTCGACTGAACCTTGCGAAGTCAGCCACGCGGACGGCTCGCCGGGCGGCGAGTCGGCGGGTCGGTCGATGCCGAGCATGGCGGTGCGCGTCAGCCCGGCGAACTGCACGCGCAGCTTGAGGTCCCAAAGCCCTGGTCCCAGCCGACCGCCTCCGACCACGCGATCGGGGTCGATCTCGGCGATCGCATCGACGCGGACGGACCCGTCCGCGTCGATCGTCACCGCGATGTCGGCACCGGCCGACCAGGAGGCGCCGTCACTGCGCGCGACCAGGCTGAGCTCGGTGTATCCCTCGTCGTTGAGGTCGAGCAGCCGGCGGTCCTCGAGCCGCACCGACGGGGCGATCGCCTCCGGAAGCGCCCAGCCGCCGTCGTGCTGCTCGAGCCGGAACGGCTGGTCACGCAGCATGAGTCGGCCATGCGCGCGAACCGAAAGCCGTCCCTGCTCCCAGACCGGGTCTTCGCACCGGGCGTCGAGGGTCAGCGCCACGAGCTGCTTCGAGTACTCGACCATCCCCTCGATGTCGTCGTCAAGGAACAGCCGGGACTGGGTGCGCAGCAGTGCGGGGAGCGTGGGATGCAGCTCCGCGGGAATGCGGCGGCGGGCGAGGTCGAGGATCGTCGCCTGCATCCGGTCGCGGTAGGGGACCGGGTAGCGCAGCAGGTTGTCCTCGCGCAGCCGCCGGAGCATCTCGTCGCGGTAGAACCGCAGGTAGAGCCGCAGCCGTAGCGTCGGGTCCTCGACTCCCGAGTCGATGACGTCGAAGACCCTCTCGAGTGCGGCGTAGTACGCCGCTGCGTCCAGCCGTCGGGTGCCTGCGTTCCGACCCGGACCACGCCGCTGCTCGTAGTGGTAGCAGAGCGTGTCGGCGACCAGGGCGACGGATCGGGCCTTGACGTAGGCCTGCATGCAGAAGATCTGGTCCTCGAGGTTGCGGATGTCCTCGACGAATCGCAGGGCGTTCTGGTCGAGGAACTCGCGACGGAACAGCTTGTGCGGCGTCAGGCTGTACTCCATCGGAAAGTCCGCGAGCGTGCGTCCGGTCACCGTCTCTCTGAACAACCAGTGGTTGAGACCGCGAAAGTTGCTCGCGAACCGGCCGATCACGATGTCGGCGTCGGAGCTGTCGGCGACCTCGAGCTCACGCCGCAGCGCGTCCGGAGCTAGGGTGTCGTCGTTGTCGAGCAGCTGAACGTAGCGACCGCGCGCCATCTCGATGCCCACGTTGCGCGGCCGGCTCGCCCATCCGGAGCTCGGGATGTGCGTGGCCCTGATGCGATCCGGATGTGCGGCGGCGATCTGGTCGACGCGCGGCGCCGAGCCGTCGGTCGAACCGTCGTCCACGAGGATCAGCTCGTGACGCCGCGGGTCCAGCGTCTGGCCGAGCACCGACCCGACGCAATAGTCCAGGTTCGGCCCCGGATTGAAGACCGGCACCACCACACTCACGTCCGGCTGCACGCTGTTGGATCATAGATGGGTGGAAATGACGGGTTCGGCGCAGGTCGGTGACGCGCTCGCGGTTCTCGCCGAGCGGCTGGCCGACACCAGCGACACCACCGCGAGGACCCGTGAGCTGGCCGCCTTCTACGACGTGCTGGTTTCCACCCACGGCAGCTTCGACCAGCCGCCCGCCGACCTGCTGGACTCGATCCGGCGCGCGCTGTCGGAGACCGATCCGGCGGCGTGGGATGCGCTCAACACGCGGCCGCGAACCGCGTACCGGCTGATCGTGGCGGGCGCCGACCAGGCCGCATGGGACCTGCTGACCGAGGCCACCCGGCTGGTCAGGGAGGGGGTCGAGCGGATCACGCCGGCCTACGTCCATATTGACGGGGCCCGCGTGTTCGCGTGGCTGCCCGGCTTCCGCGACCCGCGCTATGGCGCGCCGGAGGAGTGCTACGAGCTGTCCGAAGCGGTGAAGCTGCAGGTTCGCGTCGACGACGTCAGCCTTACTCCCGACGCGCTGTCGTTGGCTGGTACGGCGTACCTGTCCAGGAACGTGTCGACGAGTGCGGGCGAGCGGATCACCGCGGTGTTGCACCGCGACGGGGTTCCGGACGTCGTGGTCGAGGGCGCCCGGCACCGGCGCCCGGATCAGGTCTCGGGCACCGGCACCGAGCTCACTCGGCGCGCGTGGTCCGGGTGGTCGGTCTCGATCAGCCTCGCCGCGCTCGCTGCGGGTTCGGGACGGTGGCGGATCAGCTTGGCGATCGACCACGGTGAGCTGCACCGAAGCACTGGCCTCGGCGGCGATGCGACGCCACTGGTCCGGTCGATCGGCCGGCGCACCGTGCGCCGGCGCCGAACCAGGTGGCGGATCGACACGTCGGGACGGCAGTGGTCACTGGTGTCCCGGTGGCAGCGCATCCCGCTCCCGTTCCGCTGAGCCCGGCTGCCCGGGCGGGCTCACAGCCGGGCCACAGACAACGGTCACTGGCCGTTCAGTGCCGGCTGACACAAAGAACCCATGACAGCGAAGCTTCGTCCAGGCAGCGCGCGAGCCCGCGGCCTTCGCCGCCTCCAACAGGCGACGGTCGGCCTGGTGGCGCTCGGCGTCAGCGGAGTTGCCGTCGTCGCGGTGCACGACGCGCATGCGCAAGCCGGCGCCAGCTCGACAAGTGACTCGACCACCGGCGGATCCACCTCCGATCGGCGTTCCTCGAGCGAGTTGTTCGGCAGGTCCGAGTCGAACCATTCGAATGGTTCGGTCGGTTCGGACTCGTCCGGGCTCAGTGCGTCGTCGTCGGCTCCGCAGGCGACGTCGGGTGGATCGTGACGCCCGCGATCGCGGCCGCCGAGACGGCCGCCGACTGGTCCGCGCTCGGCTGCGCGGTGCGCCTGGTCGTCGGCGAGCCGCGCGACCTGGCCGTGGCGACGACGATTCTTGATGCCGAGCTCAGCGCGATCGATCGGGTGTGCAGCCGGTTTCGCACCGACAGCGAACTGTCCCGGGTCTGTGCCGACAGTGCCGGCCGGCCGGTTCCGATCAGTGCGTTGCTGGCCGAGGCGGTTGACGCCGCGCTGTGGGCGGCCGCGGCGAGCGACGGCGACGTCGATCCGACCGTGGGCCGGGCAATGGAACAGCTCGGCTACGACCGGGATTACGCGGCGATCCCGACCGACGCCGGGCCCGTCACCGTTGTCCGGCGGTCCACGCACGGCTGGCGACGGATCGGGCTGGACCGGTCGGCGCTCACGCTGCGAGTGCCGCGCGGTGTGCTGCTCGACCTCGGGGCGACCGCGAAGGCGTTCTGCGCCGATCGTGCGGCGGGCCGGATCGCGGATGCACTCGACGGCAGGGGAGTGCTGGTCGCGCTGGGCGGCGATGTCGCGGCAGCAGGGACGCCGCCGCCGGGTGGGTGGAGTGTGCGCGTGCAGGACGTGACCGGGCCGGTCGGCGCGGAGCCGACCGGTCCGACGCAGGTGGTGTCGTTGCCCTCGGGTGGGCTCGCCACGTCGAGCACCACTGCCCGTCGCTGGGTTCGTGGCGGGCGCGTGCTGCATCACATCCTCGACCCGCGCACCGGCGTACCGGTGCCCTCCCCGTGGCGGACCGTCACCGTCGCGGCGCCGACCTGCCTGGCTGCCAACGTGGCGAGTACCGCCGCTATCGTCCGCGGTTGGTCCGCTGTCGACTGGCTCGTGGGCCTCGGCCTGGCGGCGCGCATCGTCGACCGCGACGGGCACGTCACGCTCCTGCCCGGGTGGCCGGTGGAAAGCGACCGGCCGTGAACGCGCAGGCGCTGTGGTACCTGTCGCGGGCGACCGGGCTGGTGTCCTTCGTTGTCCTGTCGCTGGTCGTGGTGCTCGGAGCGACGATCGGGCGGAAGGGAAGGATCCCGGGCCTGCCCAGGTTCGCCGGCGTCGGTTTCCATCGCAACGCCGCGCTGTTCGCTGTCGCGCTGCTGGTCATCCATGTCGGCTCGGCCGTGATCGACCCGTTCGTGCCGATCAGCCTGGCTGCGGTCATCGTGCCGTTCACGTCGCACTACGAAGCCGTCTGGCTTGGACTGGGTGCGCTCGCTCTCGACCTCGGAGTTGCGGTGGTCGCGACGAGCCTGTTGCGCCGGCGGATCGGCTTTCACACCTGGCGAGCGGTGCATTGGCTGGCCTATGCGATCTGGCCGATCGCCGCCGTTCATGGCATCGGAGCCGCGTCGGACCTGCGCAGCGGTGTTTTGCTCGACGTCGTGCTCGTGACGATCTGTGCCGTGGTCACCGCAGTGGTTTGGCGGTGCTGGGTGGCGCTCGCGCCGAAGCTCACGCCGGCGGTCTGAGCGCTCAGAGCCAGGGGACGCTCAGGGGCCGGGACGCCGGTTCGGCGTACGCCAATTGTGCGTACGCCGAACCGGTCGAGTGGCTCACGACTCGGTGGTGTCGGTGTCGTCCTCCGCGAGGATGCGGTACAGCTCGCGCCGGGTGGATCCGAGCAGCTGGATCGCCTTCTGGATCTGGGCGTCGCTGCCGGCCACTCCGATCTGGCGCACGGCTGCTGCGACCTGCATGACGACAGACCGCAGATCGCTCGCCGGGCCGCGCTCGCCGCGCGCCGCCGCCTCCCAGGGCAGCGGGCCGTCGCCGCGGGCGGCGGCCTCGGTGCGACCGGTGTCCGTCAGCGTGAACACCCGCTTGCCGTCGGACTCGGTCGCGCTGACCAGGCCCTCGTCCTGCAGCATCTGCAGCGCCGGGTAGACCGAGCCGGGGCTCGGCGTCCACGCACCGTTGCTGCGCTCGGCGATCTCCTGGATCACCTGGTAGCCGTGCATCGGGGACTCGGCGAGCAGGGCGAGGATCGCCGCCCGGACATCGCCGCGGCCGGCGCGCCGGCCGCCTTCGAACGGGCCGCCGAAGCCGCGCCCGCGCGGGCTGCCCCAGCTCCGGTCGCGCCCGCGACCGCGGTCGTGCCGGTGCGCGCGCCGCTCGCCCCGCTCGTAGCGGCCGGCGAAGTCGTGCTCGCGGGCGTGTGGTGAGTCGTGGTCGTGATGGTGGTCGTGTCTCATGTCAGTTCTCCTGTCTAGGTCGCGGCGCTCCGGGGCACGCTCTGTGCCTCGCGTACGCTCGCGATATATCGACAACATATCACGTTGGCTCGGATATTCCCAAGGTGATTCCGGCTTGAATGGGCGGGTGATCGATCTGCGGGCGGCAACGGGCGCCGACGCCGAGGCCTGCCTGGGCGTGCAGCGCCGTTCGGCGTTGGCCGGCTACGCCCACATCTTTCGCCAGGACGTGTACCCGTTCCCGGACGACGTGGTCAGGGCGGAGTGGGTCACCCGGCTGGCCAGCGATGCCGGGGTCCTGCTCGCCGTCGTCGAGGGCGAGATCGTGGGTACGGCGAGTGCGAGCCCGCCGCGGCTCGAGGCGCTGTTCGTGGTCCCGGAGCACTGGGGCACCGGGGTCGCCGGCCGGCTGCACGACCGGGTGATCGAGATCATCGGCGCGGCCGGCTGCCCGGCCGCGGAGCTCGACGTGATGGCGGACAACCACCGGGCCCGCCGCTTCTACGAGCGGCGCGGCTGGAACCCCGACGGGCGGGTCCTGCGCTCGCCCTTCCCGCCGTACCCGGAACTGCTCGGCTACCGGTTGCCGATCTTGCGCTGAGGCTGCCGGCGCTCGCTGCATGGGACCATCGAAGGATGAAACGCGACGAACGGTTGCTGTTCGTCGCGTTCGCTCTGCTGCTGGCGTTCCTGCTCGGCGAGCTGGTTGCCGCGCTGCTCGTGCACTCCCTCGCGCTGCTCGCCGACGCGGGCCACCTGGCGACCGATGTGCTGGCGCTCGGTGCCGCCTTGGTTGCCGCGCGGCTCGCGCGCCGGCCGGCTCGAGGGCACTGGACGTTCGGCCTGGCGCGCGCCGAGATCCTCTCGGCGGCGTTCAACGGGATCACGTTGCTCGTGGTGGCCGTCATCGTCACGGTCGAGGCGATCCGCCGGCTGGTCACTCCGGTCACCGTCGGCGGCGGCACGATCGTCGTGGTTGCCGTGATCGGGCTCGTGGTCAACGTCGCGGTTGCTTCGGTGCTCGCTCGAGCGGACCGCCGCTCGATGAACGTCGCGGGCGTAGTGGCACATGTGCTCACCGACGCCTACGCCTTCGCGGCGACGATCATTGCGGGCGTGGTCGTGGTGACGACCGGCTGGCAGCGAGCCGACCCGATCGCGTCGCTGGTCGTCGTACTCCTGCTGCTGCGCGCGGCTCGTGGCCTGATCGCTGACTCCGGCCGGGTGCTGCTCGAGGCGGCGCCGACAGAGGTCGACCTTGCGCTGGTCCGCACGCACGTCCTCGAGTCGCCGTACGTCGTCGACCTGCACGATCTGCACGTGTGGACCGTGACCTCGGGACTGCCGGCCCTGTCGGTGCACGTCGTGATCACCGACGAGTGCTTCGCGACTGGTCAGGCTCCGATCCTGCTCGACCACCTGCAGGCGTGCCTGTCCGGCCACTTCGATGTCGAGCACTCGACCTTCCAGCTCGAACCCGCCGGGCACAGCGAGCACGAGGCCGCCACGCACTGACCCGGCGTCAGGAGCTTTCAAATGCAGTGCGAGCGGCGCGGAAGCCGGCGTTCGCGGCCGGAACTCCGGCATAGACCGCCGTGTGAAGCAGGACCTCCGCGATCTGTTCGCGGGTGACACCGTTGCGGATCGCCGCTTGGACGTGCATGGCCAGCTCGTCGTCGCGTCCGAGCGCGGCGAGCATTGCGATCGTGATGCAGCTTCGGGTCCGCCGGTCGAGGCCGGGCCGCTGCCAGACATCGCCCCATGCGACCCGGGTGATGAAGTCCTGGAAGTCGCCGTCGAAGTCGTCGGTTCGCGCGATCGCGCGGTCGACGTGCTCGTCGCCGAGCACCTCGCGACGCGTGCGCATCCCGGCTTCGTGCCGTTCCCGATCATCCATCTGGATCATTCGCCTCCGAAGTGGTCGAGCAGGAGAGCGGTGATCTCGTCGGCCCGCTCGACGTTGGCGAGGTGTGCGGCGCCCGGCACGATCTCCAGGCTGGCGTGCGGGACGGCGGCCGCCATTCGCTCTGCGTGTACCGGCGGGATCGCCGGGTCCTCGGCGCCGCCGATCGAGAGCGTCGGTGCGGTGATCGCGGCGAGGCGGGACCGAAGGTCCATCGGCCCGATGGCGTCGCAACACCCGGCGTAACCGTCGGGCGGCGTCGTGCGCAGCATGGCGCGGTAGGTGTCCACGACGTCGGGGTGCGCGGCGGCGTACCCGGGGGTGAACCAGCGGCCGAGCACGACGTCGGTGACGGCCGCCATCCCGTCGGTCCGGACCGAGGCCGCGCGGTCACGCCAGGCCGGCAAGGCGTCCAGAGCCGGCGACGTGCAGAGCAGCGCCAGCCGGTCGACCCGGTCCGGCGCCTCGGAGGCGAGCCACATGCCGACCATTCCGCCGAGCGACAGCCCGGCATAGCTGAACCGCGCGATCCCGAGCTCGTCGAGCAGCGCGAGCACGTCCGCGCCGAGTTCGGAGATCGAGTACGGACCGTCGGGCACCTCGGACTCGCCGTGCCCGCGGTGGTCGAACGCGACGACGCGGTGCTGCTCGGACAGGGCCGGGATCTGCCGGTCCCACATCGCGCGAGTGGTGCCGAGCGAGCTCCCGAGAACCAGCACCGGTGCCTGCTCCGCTCCGGTGATCGAGTAGCCGAGCCGAGCGGTCACCGCGTCACGCCGTACGTCGCCAGTGCGCGGTCGACCATGGCCCCGGCTGAGCCGAGGACGGTCTGCGGATCGGCGGCGGGTGCGATTGACTCAGCGACGGCGTCGAGGTTCGCGCGCATTCGATCCGGGTGTGGTTGCAAGTCGGCCAGCAGATCGGCCGTGTTCGCCGCGATGCCGCCGGCCAGCGAGACCAGCTCTCGTAATGGCTCCCACTCGGCATGCCACTGACCGGAGGCGCGCTCGTGCTCATGGCTGCCGACCGCGAGCAGGGTCGCGACCAATCCCGGCACCCGCATGGCGCCCGCGTTCACGAGGATCGCCGTCACCGGGTTCTGCTTGTGCGGCATGGACGACGAGCCTCCCGAGGTGGCGAGCGTCACCTCGCCCAGCTCGGCCTGCGCCATCAGGACGACATCGCCGGCGACCTTGGCCGCTGCCGCCGAGACCGCACCGATCGCGCCGGCCAGCTCGTGGACCCGCCCGCGGTCGGTGTGCCACGGCAGCAACGGAGCCGGCAGGCCGAGCCGGCTCGCGAACGCGGCAACGACCTCGGCGCCCTTGTCGCCGTACGCCGCGAGGATGCCGACCGGCCCGCCGAGCTGTACGGCGAGCCGGTCCCGTGCGACGACCTCGAGCCGATCGGTGCTTTCGCCGAGCGCTACCAGCCAGCCTGCGCACTTGCGCCCAAATGTCGTCGGCGCGGCGGCCTGACCCAGGGTGCGGCCGAGCATCACCGTGTCGCGATGATCCCGGCACAGCAGGACGCACGAGGCGATGGCGGTCCGTAAGCGGTTGACCGTGAGGACCACGCCGTCCCTGCACAACAGCATCAGGGCGGTGTCCAGGATGTCCTGACTGGTGGCACCGGCGTGGACCGACGGCCGATGGCTCGGATCGACCGCGTCCCGGACCAGGGAGACCAGCGGCACGACCGGGTTGCCGCTCGACCGCGCTGCTCCGCCGAGCTCCACGATGTCGACCTCGAGACCGGCACAGGCGGAGGCGATGGCCGATCCCGCGCCGCGGGGGATCACGCCGGCCTGCTCGCACGCCTGTGCCAGCGCGGCCTCGGCGGTCAGCATCGCCCGGGCGAGCGCGGCGTCACCGATCGCCGTGTCGACCTCGGGGTCGCCGAACAGCGGCGCCATCAGGCCGCGCTCAGACATCGAAGAAGACGGTTTCATCCTCGCCCTGCAGGTGGATGTCGAACTGCAGCTTGTCACCGTCAGGCGTCGCGATCAGCGTCGCACGTCGGGCGGGGTCTACCGCCGAGAGGACGGGGTCCGCATCGTTGGCTGCGGGCTCGTCCGGGAAGTAGATGCGGGTGACCACCCGGTCGAGCAGACCGCGGGCGAACACCGAAACGTCGAGATGCGGCGCCTCGGTCCGACCGTCGGGAGCCGGCAACGGACCCGGCTTGAGCGTGCGAACCCACCATCTGCCCGCTGCGTCGGTGGCGCACCGGCCGAAGCCACGGAAACCCGGCTGGCCGGCGGCGGCGCCGCGCGGATCGTCGGGGTGGGCGAACCGGCCGTCCGGGTCGGCCTGCCAGGTCTCGACCAACCCGTCCGGGACCGGGGCTGCGTCGCCGTCGTACAGGTAGCCGAAGATCTCGATCGCGCCGGGCGTCCCGGCCCGGACGACGTGGGGCCCATCGGACCAGGTCAGGCCGATCGAAAGGAACGGCCCGACGGTCTGCGATGGGGTCAGCTCGAAGCGCTCAGTCATCGTCGGGCTCGGTCTCGAAGGGCGTGTCGTCCCGTCCGCGCAGCACGATGTCGAACCGGTAGCCGATTGCCCAGGAGTCCTGGGTCGTGCCGTGGTCATAGTGCGAGATCAGCCGCTGCCTTGCCCGCTCGTCGGGGATCGAGTTGAAGATCGGGTCACGCGAGAACATCGGATCGTCGGGGAAGTACATCTGGGTGACCAGCCGCTGGGCGAACGCCCGGCCGAACAGCGAGAAGTGGATGTGCGCCGGTCGCCACGCGTTCGGGTGGTTGCCCCAGGGGTAGATGCCCGGCCTGATCGTGGTGAACCGGTAGTGGCCGTCGGTGTCGGTGACGACTCGCCCGTAGCCGGAGAAGTTCGGGTCGAGCGGGCTGGGCCAGTTGTCGACGACGTGCCGGTAGCGACCGCCGGCGTTCGCCTGCCAGATCTCGACCAACGTGTCCGCAACGGCGCGACCGTCGCCGTCTCGCACGTAGCCGTGGACGATGATCCGCTGGCCGATCGGCTCGCCCTCGTGCTGGCGGGTGAGGTCGTCGTCGTTCGGTGCGATGCGATCTCCGGCGAACAGCGGCCCGGTCACCTCGGTCAGGGAGCCCGGCAGCAGCACGAGCGGCGTACGAGGGCTGCGCAACCGCGTCGACCGGTAGTCCGGCGACGCGAGCGGAGGGTGCACGCCCGGCTCGCGCCGGTACGACGGGAGATCCAGCTGGGTCACGGCGTTCCGTTCGTCTCGAGCGTGGTAGTCAACCGGCGAAGCGCAGCGAGCTCGTCGGCCCCTGGCGGCTCGGTCTCGTGCAGCGTCCGCGCGACGACGAGATCCCAGCCGGTCGCGTCCTTCGCCTGCTCGACGGTCGAGCCGGGGTGCAGCGCGGTCAGCGTGAGCTCGCAGCTTTCGGGGTCGGGCTCGAGCACTCCGATGTCGGTGATGACCGTACGCGGGCCGCGCCCGCGAAGGCCGAGCGCCTCGCGATCGCCCGGACCACTGCCGAAGCCGACCGAGGTCAGGAAGTCGAGCTTCTCGACGAACGTCCGCCGGTTCTGCCGCACGACGATGATGCCTTCGCGGCAGGACGCCGCGATCTCCGGCGCGCCGCCGGCGCCCGGCAGCCGGACGCTGGGCATGGCGTAATCGCCGATCACGGTCGTGTTGATGTTGGCGAAGCGGTCGAGCTGGGCCGCTGCGAGGAACCCGACATCGATCCGCCCGGGCTGCAGCCAGTAGTTGAACACCTCGGGCACCGTGATGACGGCCGTCGCGGTCTCGGCGAGGATCCCGTCGCCGATCGAGGCCGGCAGCCGGTTCGGCTTCGCGCCCAGACAGCCCGACTCGTAGATCAGGACGAGGTCCGGCGCGTACAGCGTGCGCGCGAGGTTCGCGGCGGTGCTGGGCAGCCCGATGCCGACGAAGCAGGTCGTGGCCGAGCGCAGCTGGCGGGCGGCCGCGACCGTCATCATCTCGTCGGCGGTCCAACCGCCCGCGGTGTCCACCGCCGTCATATCGCCGCCACGCCGGCGCCCGAGCCGGCCTCGAGCACATGGTCCGCCATCCATTGCCGGAATCGCGTGCGGTCGCGGCTGATCGCATCCCACTCGCGGTAGAAGGCGTTGTCCCGCTCGTAGTAGCCGTCGGCGTACGACGGGTGGGCACCGTTCGGCGCCACCGCGACGTAGGTGAGCGCCCACGACGGAATGATCACCTGGCCGGGCATCGGGGCGAGCTCGTCCACGACCTCCTCGACCGTCACGAGCGTCGATCGCGCCGCGAGCAGCGCCTCCTTTTGTACGCCGGTGATGCCCCACATCTGGACGTTTCCGGCCCGGTCGGCGCGCTGCGCATGCGTCACGGTCACGTCGGGGTTGAGCGCCGGAACCGTTGTCAGGACCTCGCCCGTGAACGGGCAGGTGATCGGCGCGATGTTCTCGGTCTGGTCCATCAGGTCAGTGCCGCGGTAACCGCGCAGAACGGCGAACGGCAAACCCGACGCGCCTGCGACGTAGCGGTTCGCCATGCCCGCATGGCTGTGTTCCTCGACCTCGAGCGGCACCGGCCAGCCCTCGGCGACCGCGTCGCGGAAGCGGTGCAGCGAGCCGACGCCCGGGTTGCCGCCCCAGGAGAAGATCAGCTTCCGGGCGCAACCCATGCCGATCATCTGGTCGTAGATCAGGTCCGGCGTGAGCCGCACGAGACTCAGATCCTTGCGGCCCTGGCGGATGACCTCGTGCGCTGCGGCGAACGGGATGAGATGAGTGAAGCCCTCCAGGGCCACCGTGTCGCCGTCCTCGACCAGGCCGGCGATCGCATCGCGAAGAGAGACGACCCGGGCCATACCTGGTCTCCCGTCGACGATGTCGGAGCCGGTCGCAAACGTGTGCGCATTACGCACCGCCGTACCTATCGTGAACCTACTCGGGTCGTCAACGCGGGGGGCCGGGCCCCGAAGCCGCGCTGACGCCGCCCGGCGCCACGGTAGGGTTTGCGGCATCAGAGTAACCGTTCGCTTCGCGAACGTTGGTTCTCTAGATGGCGCAACATGGCGTGGTTGGACTCGGCCGCCTGGACCGGCCAGATCTCCTCCGACGGATGGCATGAGGCGCTCGGCGGGTCACGGGACGTCGTCGAGCCGGCCACTGGCTCGACCCTCGGCAGCATCGGCCTGGCAAGTGCGGCCGACGTCGAGCAGGCCGCCGCGATTGCGGCGAAGGCGCAGCCGGGCTGGGCGGCGACGCCGTTCCAGGAGCGGGCGGCAATCTTGCGTCGCGCGGGCGAGCTGGTCGAAGCGAACCGCGAGGAGATCCGTTGGTGCGACGAGGCACAGATCCCGTTCGGCGGCGTGGGAGCGTCCGGCACCGGCTCGCGTTTCGGCGGCGCGGACGCCAACATCGAGGCCTTCACCGAGACCCAGTGGGTCACGGTGCGCAGCGAGGTGCCGCCGCACCCGTTCTAGCGGCCGTCCGATCTCCACGCGCGCAGCCCGTCTAGGTTCGAAGCATGCGCACCCAGGTCGGGATCATCGGTGCGGGTCCGGCGGGGCTCACGCTCGGCCGGCTGCTCGAGCTCGAAGGCATCGACACCGTCATCGTCGAGTCCCGAAGTCAGGAGTACGTCGAGCACCGGGTGCGGGCCGGCGTGCTCGAGCAGTCGACCGTCGACCTGCTCGATGAAGCAGGGGTCGGCGAACGTGCTCGTCTCGAAGGCCTGGTGCATCACGGCGTGCTGCTGCAGGTCGACGGCGATCGTCACCGGATCGCGCTGTCCGACCTCACCGGTGGTCGCACCATCGTCATCTACGGCCAGCAGGAGGTGGTCAAGGATCTGGTCGCGGCCAGAGTCGGTTCCGCTCTGCCGTTGCGGTTCGACACCGAGTGCGTCGCGATCGACGGCATCGACGCAGATCTGCCCACGGTGAGGGTGCGCGCGCCGGACGGCTCGACCGAGACGCTGGAGTGCGACCTGGTCGTCGGCGCGGACGGCTTTCACGGGGTCTCGCGGCCGCTGGTTGCGCCACGGTGCCGGGTGTTCGAGCGCGAGTATCCGTTCGCCTGGCTTGGGATTCTTGCTGCCGTCGCGCCGTCGTGCGACGAGTTGATCTACGCGCGCCACGAGCGGGGTTTTGCGTTGCACAGCCTGCGTTCGCCGACCGTGAGCCGGCTGTATCTGCAATGTGCCCCGGACGAGGACGTTGCGGCGTGGACGGACGACGAGATCTGGGCCGAGCTGCAGGCTCGGCTCGGGGTCGACGGTTGGACGCTGCACGAGGGCCCGATTCTCGAAAGGGGCGTCACACCGATGCGCAGCGTCGTCGCCGAGCCGATGCGCCACGGCCGGCTACTGCTGGCCGGCGATGCCGGGCACATCGTGCCGCCGACCGGAGCCAAGGGCCTGAACCTGGCCATCGCCGACGTCGCGATCCTCGCTCCACGGATCGTCGACTTCCTGCGTGACGGGAACGCCACCGGACTCGACGACTACTCCGACGTCGTCCTTCGTCGGGTGTGGCGGGCCCAGGACTTCTCGAACGAGATGACGGCGATGATGCACACCAACCCGGACCCGTTCGAGGACCGGCGGCAGCTCGCTCGCCTGCGTTACGTCGTCGGGTCGGAGGCGGCCCGCCGCAGCATCGCCGAGAACTATGTCGGGATGCCGATCTCGTGATGACGACTGTTGAGAACGGCCCGGACCGAGGCCGGGCGGGCATGGCCGGGCGGGCCGTGCCGATCGGCTTCGCCATCGCGGTCGTGGTCGTCGCACTGAACCAGCGACTTGCCGTCGCGAGCGTAGGACCGATCCTCGACCAGGTTCAGCACTCGCTCGGGCTGTCGTCGGCAGGCGCGTCGGCGCTCACGGCGGCGCCGGTGTTCTGCTTCGGCCTGCTCGCACTCGTCGCCCCCCGGATTGCGCGCCGGCTGGGCTTGCATCGCGCGGTGCTGGCCGTCGTCGCGACGGTGACCGTAGGCCTGGTCATCCGCATCGGCCCCGACATCGCGACGCTGTTCATCGGGACGGTGATCGCGGCGGCCGGCATCGCGACCGCCAACGTGCTGCTGCCGGTGCTCGTCAAGCGGGACTTTCCCGAGGCGACCGGCACCATGATGGGGCTGTACACGACCGCTGTCGTTGGCTCCGCCGCGATCGGGGCGGGCCTGACGGTGCCGATCGCCGACGCGATCGGGCACGGCTGGCGGGGTGGACTCGGGATCTGGGTCGCGGCCGCCGCGATCGCCTTCCTGCTCTGGTTGCCGCACGCTCGCGCCGACCGGCCGCTCGTGGCCGAGCCGGAGCGGCCGGCTCCCGGGCTCTGGCGCGACCCGATGGCCTGGGCCGTGACCGCGTTCTTCGGGATGCAGTCGCTGAGCTTCTACGCCGTACTCAACTGGTTGCCGTCGCTCTACCAGGACCACGGCTACTCGGCGGCTTCTGCCGGAGGCCTGCTGTCGCTGACCGCGTTCGTGCAGCTACCGATCGCGCTGGTGCTGCCGACGTACGCGGAACGGGCCCGCGACCAGCGCGTCTCGGTCGCGTTCGCCACCGGCTTCACCGCGATCGGCTTTCTCGGCTTGTGGCTGGCGCCGACGAAACCCGCGGTGCTGTGGGTCGTGCTGCTCGGGATCGGCCAGGGCGCGGCGTTCGCCGTCGGCTTGCTGCTCATCGTCATGCGGACCCGAAGCCACGGGTCCACCGCGCAGTTGTCATCGATGGCGCAGTCGGTCGGCTACCTCATCGCCGGCCTTGGCCCGCTGTTCGTTGGCGCCCTGCACTCGTGGACCGGTGGGTGGGGTGCCCCGCTGGTCTTCCTACTGGTCCTCACGATTCCGCAGCTCGTGTCGGGTCTGGCGGCCGGTTCGACCGGCTATGTGACGGCAGGGGCGGGCATCACCGTCGGCGTCGACGACGAAAGGCAGGGACCATGACCCGACGCAGCGAGCCACCGTTCAGAGCCGATCACGTGGGCAGCCTGTTGCGACCAGAGCGGTTGATGAAGGCCCGGGCGAGCGAGGCCGCCGGAGAGATCGACGCGGACGAGCTGCGCGCAATCGAGGACGACGCGATCCGCGATGTCGTCGCAATGCAGCGCGACGTCGGCCTGCAGTCGGCGACCGATGGCGAGTTCCGTCGTACCGCGTGGCACATGGACTTCATCTACTCACTCGGCGGCGTCACGCAGGCCAACGAGAAGATGCGCGTGCAGTTCTTCAACGACAACGGCACGATCGACTTCGCTCCGGCCGCGTTGCGAATCGCGGATCGGGTCCGGCTGAACGACACCATCTTCGCCGACCACTTCCGCTTCCTGCGCGAGCAGGCCGGCGAGGGCGTGACACCGAAGCTCACCATCCCGTCGCCGAGCATGGTGCACTACCGCGGCGGCCGGGCAGCGATCGACGAGTCCGTCTATCCGGATCTCGACACATTCTGGGACGACCTCACCGCGGCGTACGCCGAAGAGGTTCGCCGCCTCGGCGAGCTGGGCTGCCAGTACCTGCAGCTCGACGACACGAGCCTTGCCTATCTCAACGACCCTCGACAGCGCGAGCTGATCGCTTCGCTCGGCGGCGACCGCGAGCACCAGCACGAGCTGTACATCCGCAATCTCAACCGGGTCATCGCCGCGAAGCCGGAAGGCATGCGCATCACGACTCACATGTGCCGCGGCAACTTCCAGTCCTCATGGGCGGCCGAAGGCGGTTACGACTTCGTCGCGGAGGCACTGTTCGGCGGACTCGACGTGGACGGGTTCTTCCTGGAGTACGACGACGCCCGATCGGGCGGGTTCGAGCCGCTGCGCTTCGTCCCCGAAGAAAAGCACGTCGTCCTCGGTCTCGTGACCACGAAACGGGGAGCGCTCGAATCCAAGGACGACCTGAAGCGGCGGATCGACGAGGCCTCGACGTACGTTCCGCTCGAGCAGCTCTGCCTCTCGCCGCAGTGCGGCTTCTCCTCGACCGTCGAAGGCAACTCGTTGAGCTACGACGAGCAGGTGGCGAAGCTCCGCCTGATCGTCGAAACCGCCTCCGAGGTCTGGTCCTAACGGGTTTGTGACCGGCTACGTACAGCCGGTTGTATCCAGTCCGTCACGAATCGATTGCGACCGCGTCCACAGATCGTCTTGCGTGGTTGCGCCGCTCAGGTCCGTACCCGAGGCTCGTATCCGTGACCTATCCCGGCCGACGTCCCGGTTTGGGTGCCGCGAGTGCTGGCGCCGTCGGGCTGGCTGAGTGCGAGGCGAGTTTCGTCTGCATGTCGAGGTCGACGGTCGACTCGGCCACGATCGGGCTCACGAGATCTGGCGCGACATGCGTCGCGACAACAGCAGTGAAATGCGTGGCCTTCGTCAGCTGCGATACGGCTGGGCGGACATCGTCGAGCGCCCCTGTGAGGTCGCGATCCAACAGGCGCTGGTACTTCGCCAACAAGGATGGGCCGGCCGATTCACGCGCTGTGCACGCTGCCCTCAGCGGCTGCCCGCTGGATTGTGACGGGGTGGGTACAGCGGGCTGTACGTAGCCCGTCACACATCGGGGCGTTAGGTGGTGCGGTGGATCTGGGTGCAGGGGACGTTCGGGTCGCAGCTGACCGAGTCGACACCGGCCAGGTTGACCAGCTGCTGCACCAGGCCGTTGCGTTGCTGCAGCGTGATGCTGGGCAGCAGCAGGACGCGGTACGACGGCGGCGTCTGCGAACGTGAGACGGATGCCCAACAGGTGTAGAGCCGCTGGAACTCGGCGTACGCCTCCGACTGGGACTCGAAGTACAAGCGGTGCACGAGCATGCTCTTGGCGAGCACCTGGCGGACCCGCGAGGTCTGCGCCGCGCTGACCGGTGTCGAGAGGAAGATCGAGAGGTCGACGTGGCCGACCCAGGGTGAGGCGCGGCCGATCGTGGTCCCGTTCTCGTTGCTCGGGCACACGCTCGGCGTGGCGACCGGCAGTTGCAGGAACTTCTGGATGTCGGGCGCGGAACCGGCGCCGCCGACGCCCGGCGCCGCGGTCGGCGGGCTGTCGACCGGCCCGCTCGACCCGCAGGCCGCGACCAGCGCGAGGCCGGCCAGCGCACCGGCCAGACGAAGCCGGCGAGGGTTCACCGCCGGCGGATCAGGTGCAACAGGGTGTTGCCGATGAAGACCACCCACCAGACCAGCCCGGTCAGGAAGACGACCCCAAGGACCAGCAGGGCGAGGTAGCGCACGACATCGAACCTATCCGAGCGTGATCTCAGCGCGATGCTGGTACTCCTGTGACGGATGAGGCACACTGGTGGGAGCACACATGCGGGCTGCCGCGTGCGTCGTCTCGGGCCGCTGGGGAAGGCGATTCCCGACACGACGGAGGTCACGGTGAGCGCTCGAGGTGTGCTGTTCGTGCATTCCTGCCCGCCTGCGGTGCGGCCCCACGTGGAGTGGGCGATCGCCGGCGTCCTCGGCGTACCGGTTCGGCTCGACTGGCACGACCAGCCGATCCAGCCCGGCTGCCAGCGCGCGCAGTCAGGCTGGCGCGGACCGAGCGGTACGGCGGGCCGGATCGCCGCGGCCCTTCGGGGTTGGCCGCTCGTCCGGGCCGAGGTCACCGAGGAGCCGAGCGAGGGATGCGACGGCGAGCGCTACGCGATGACCCCGGATCTCGGCATCTACCGGACCGCGATGAGCGCGAACGGCGACGTGCTCGTCCAGGAGGACCGGCTGCGCGCGGTGCTCGCCGAGGCGGCCGACTCGCCCTCGCTCGTGCACGCGATCCAGCGGTTGCTCGGCAAGGCATGGGACGAGGAGCTCGAGCCCTATCGCTGCGCGGGCGACGGCACGCCCGTGCGCTGGCTGAGCTCGGCCGTCTGACCGCCCGCCGGAACGGCGACGGACGTCCGGACTTCTGCGCCCCGTTCTATGCGGTCGACTCGTCGTGACGCGGCGGCTACGTCAGTCGAACGCTGACCGGGCCACCGCCCAGCTTGGCCTGTGCTGCCCAGTCGAGCGGCACGCGCAGCGAGCGATTCGGCACCACGACCCGGACGCGGAATCGCGCGAGCTCGCGGCTGCCCTGCTCGACGACGACCGTCGCGCGTCGGCGCCGTTCGGCGGTCCGCAGCACGAGTCCGTACGGCGGCAACGTGCCGAGGCTCGACGAGATCCGTCCTGGTGCGGCCCAGAGCAACGGCGGCTCGACCACGATCGAGCTGGTTGCCTTGCGGGCTGGCGGGTCAACGCCGGTGAGGCGGCGGGCGAGTGCGGTCCCGACCGCCGCGCCACGGAGCGCGGCGATGTCCGCGGTCTCGGCCGGATGCACCAGGTTGCCGGCGGCGTACACCGCGGTCGCAGAAGTCGCTCCGGCGAGGTCGACCACCGGTGCCTTGGAACCCGGGTCGACATCGATGCCTGCCGTCCGGGCGAGCTCGTGGTCGGGGACCCAGTCACCGGTGAACACGATGGTGTCCGCATCGATCGTCGAGATCGCGCCCGTAGCGACGTTGCGCAGCTCGACGCCCGCAACGCGCGGCCGGCCGTGGACCGCAAGGACTTCCGTGCCGGTGACCAGCGGCACCCGCAGACCGATTCGCACTGCGCGCGCGAAGGCCGGATAGGTCTGGTGGCGGGAGTGTTCGGTGACCATTGCCACGGTTCGCGCGCCGGCGTGCCGCAGCGTGAGCACCGCCGAGTAGGACACGTGTTCGCCGCCGACCACGACGGCCCGGTGACCGACCGGGAGGTGCTGCTCGTACACCCACTGCTGGAGCTGGCCGGTGGTGAACACGCCGTCGCCGCGGTCGCCGGCGACCAACCGGGCCGCGCGCGGTCGTTCCCGCGCGCCGGTCGCGAGCACGACGGCATGCGCGGTCAACGTCCGGATCCCTGACGGCGCGGTCACCGACAGCGCGCCCGGTGCGGCCCAGCCGGTTGCCATCGTCTCCGTCTCGATCCGGGCCCCCGTTGCCGTCGTACGACGGACCAGCTCGGCGGCATAGCGCGGACCGGTCAGCGACCGGTGCAGGTCACGCAGCCCGAAGCCGGTGTGGTGACAGTGCCGAGGCACGCCGCCGGCGGAGCGTTCGCGGTCGATGACGAGGACATCGGGGACGCCACCCGCGCGTAGCGCACGAGCGGCCGCCAGCCCGGCCGGTCCCGCGCCGACCACGACGACGCCGACCACCTCTTCGCTCATCGCCCGCCCCGGCCCGCGCCGAGCAGCGCGGCGATCTCGGCACCGCAGTAGAAGCCTTGGCAGCGCCCGTTCGTCGCCCGGGTCCGGCGGGCCAGGCCGCCGCGGTCGCGCGGCGGTAGCGGTGAGTGCAGCGCGTCGCGTACCTCGCCGCGGCTCACGCGTTCGCAGAAGCAGACGATCCGGCCGTACTCGGGATCTGCCGCCACGCGGCTCGGTGACAGCGCCGGCCGTTCGGAAGCCTCGCCGAGGTTCGGCATCCGCGGCGGTGGTGGCAGACCGGCCCGCTCGCCGACATCGACTCCGGCCGCGTCGAGCAGTCCAGCGACGTGTTCGGCGATCGCCAGCGATGCGGTCAAGCCGGTGGAGCGGATGCCGCCGACGCACACGTAACGCTGCTCGGAAGCGATCCGGATCTGGTAGTCGCGATGCTCGGTCGCGGCACGCAGCCCGGAGTAGCTGTTCGTGACCTCCTCGCCGGCCAGCCCGGGAACGATCGCAACGCCCGCGGCCACCAAGGCGCGCAGCGCGTCGTGCGTGGTGGCGGTGTCGGACTTGTCGTCGAGATCCTCGGCGGTCGGCCCGACCAGGAGGTTGCCGTAAATCGTCGGGTTGACGAGAACGCCCTTCGTGGTGCCGGTCGGAATCGGCAGGACGATCGAGCGGACCAGGCGCCGGGCGAGCTTGTCGAACACGACGAGCTGTCCCCGGCGCGGCGTGACGGTAAAGCCGGAGCCGCCGAACATCCGGTCGATCTCGTCGCTGCGCAGACCCGCGGCGTTGACTACCCACGCCGCACGAAGGACGCCGCGGGACGTCGCGATCATGTGGCCGTCGGCATCGGTCGAAATGCCGCTGACCGCCTCGTCGAGTCTGAGCTCGACGCCGCACTCGACCGCCTCCGTCGCGTAGGCGAGCGTCGTCGTCCACGGGCAGATCACCGACTCGTCAGCGATCCGTAGTGCTCCCAACGCTCCCGCGCCGAGATGGGGCTCGGCGTCGTACAGGGAAGCAGCATCGATCAGCTCGGCGGCGTCGTACCCGTTGGCCAACGCCTTCTCGTGCAGCCCGTTGAGCGCGGCGTGCTGGTCGTCGGTCCACGCCACCACGTGCGCGCCCGTCCGCTCGACGGGTATCCCGACCTGTCCGGCGTAGGCCGCGAGCAGGCGGTGGCCGTCGCGCACCAACCTCGCCTCGAGGCTGCCGACCGGCGCGTCGAAGCCGGTGTGCAGGATCGCGGTGTTGGCCTTGCTGGTGGCGTCGCCGACGTCCAACCGTGCGTCGATCAGCGCGACCGACCGCGAGGTGCGGCCGAGTCGCCGGGCGATCGCGCAGCCGACCACGCCGGCGCCGATCACGGCGACGTCGTACCCCGCCCCGTCCGTCAACGGTCGCCGCCGGACGGCGTGGCCTCGATCGCGCGCGAGATCGACGCGGCCAGCCGATCGAGGCGGGCCGCCGCTTCATCGGCTCCGATTCGCGGCTCGTAGCGCTCGCCGGGTACGGTCACCGGCACCACCGGCTCGCCGAGACCACGTCGGGCGAGCTGGGCCACACCGAGCGCGGTTGCATGCGGCGAGGGATAGACCTCCACCGGCGCCTGCAGCAGGTCGGCCTGGGTCTGCATGAGCACCCGCGATGCGGTGAGGCCACCGTCGACGCGGAGCAGGCCGATCGCCTCGCCGAGGTCCGCCGCCGCAGCCTGCGCGAGCAGCGCCACCTGTCCGGCGATGCCATCGACAACCGCGCGGACCAGATGCGCATCGGTCGTCGCGAGCGACACCCCCTCGAACGACGCGCGCGCCTGCGGCGTCCAGTACGGCGCTCCCAGGCCGGCGAGGGCCGGTACGCAGACCACGCCGCCGGCATCGGGCACGCTCGACGCGACCGGGTCGAGGTCCGCCGGCCCGGCGAGCAGCCGTCGACCGACCAGCCAGTCGACCATCGAGCCCACGGTGTAGAGCTGGCCGTCGAGGCAGTAGACGATGTCACCGCGGTCGTCCCACCCGACCGACGCGGACAGCCCGTGGGTCGAGCGCGGGCGACCGGGTCCGGCGTTCGCGAGCAGGAATGCGCCGGTGCCGTACGTGCACTTCGAATCGCCCGGACGCAGGCAGCCCTCGCCGTACAGTGCTGCCTGCTGGTCGACGGCGAGACCGGTCACGGGCAACGACGGACCGAAGGCGTAGGTGTGCCCGACCGTTGCGGTGCAGCCCACCACATCGGGGAGCAGATCGGGATCGACGCCGAACAGCTCGCACGCCTCGGCGGACCACTCGCGTCGCGTCAGGTCCAGCAACGCGGTCCGCGATGCAGTGGTCACGTCGGTGACGAACGCGCCGGTCAGGCGGTGCAGCAACCACGTGTCCGTCGTCGTGACCACGCCATCGGCGATGCCGTGTTCTCGCAGCCAGCGAACCTTCGGGCCGGCGAAGTACGGGTCCAGCGGCAGCCCGGTCAGCTCGAGCAGCCGGTCGGCGTGCGCCGACAGGTCGGCACAGATCGCAGCCGAGCGCCGGTCCTGCCACGACAGCGCGGGCGCGAGCGGGTCACCGGTGGTGCGGTCCCATGCCATGACCGTCTCGCCCTGGTTCGCGAAGCCGATCGTAACGACGTCGACGCCGGAGCTCGCGAGCGCGCGTCGCCCGGCTTCAACGACCGACTCGTACAGCTCCGCAGGATCCTGCTCGACCCCGTCATCGCCGACCGGCTTCGGATGCACGGCCACCTGGGCGACCGCGAGCACCGACCCGTCCGGTGCGACCACCAGCGCCTTCGTCGACGACGTGCCCTGGTCGACGGCGAGGATCGCGCCGCCGGAGTCCGGTCCGCTCATCGCGGAGCGGACTCGCTCGTCCGGTGCGGGTGCAACCGTTCGGTGAAGAAGTCGAGAACCTGGTCGAGTGCGGCGCGGGTCGGTGTGCCCTCGCGGTCGTCGAGGTGCTCGGTGAGCACCGAGTGTGCCGCCTTCGGGTGCCCATGGGGATTGCCGGCCGAGGAGTCGAGCTCCACCGCGATGAACCCGGCGCCGAGCTCGCGGTGCAGCGTCTCGAAACGCTCCTTGGGGCTCGAGAGGTCACCTGAGAAGCGCAGCCCGAGCACGCAGGTCCCGTCGGCGACGCGCTGCTTGACCCTGGCCAGGTCGGCGGGCGAGATCCCGAGCTCGGCCTTGCGCTGCCTCCCGATCGGGAACGGCAGGGACGGCTGGCTCAGCACCGGTGCGACGACCGTGTCGTCGACCATCATGGCGAGCGCGAACCCGCCGGTCAGGCACATGCCGACCGCGCCGACGCCAGGTCCGCCGCACCGCTCGTGCTCGGCCTTGGCGAGCGCGCGCAGCCAGACTGTCACCGGGCTGGCCCGGTTGTGCGCGAGCATCGTGAACTCCCGTGAGATGCAGGTGCCGGCGAGGACCCGCATGTTGTACGGCAGTGCTGGCGGCGCTCCCGGCGTACCGAACAAGTGCGGGAGTACGGCGGTGCACCCTCGGGCCGCGACCTTGCGGCCGAACTCGGCGACGAGCGGAGTGATGCCGGGGAGCTCGGAGATCACGATGACGGCCGGGCCGGTGCCGATCCGGTAGATGTCGCGGGTCGTGCCGAGGGCTTCGAAGCTCTCCCGCTCGAAGTCGGCGAGGGCGTCCGTCACCAGCGCATCGTCCCCCGTGGCCGATCCCGCGTCACGCGAGCCGCCCCTGTGTTGTGCGTGGCGGTGAGATCAGCTGCCGGACGCCGGGCGCTGGGCCGGGAGCAGACAGCTGACCGGAGCGGTGAGGACGTCGACGATGTCCTCCTCGAGGGCGCCGGCGACCACCAGCCCGCAGGCGGCGTCGATGCAGAGGGTCAGCACTCGGGTCGTGTCCTCGTCGCGACGGCGCTGCCGGCAGATCGTGCAGTAGCGCGTGATGCTTTCGGTGCCGCTGCGCCGGATCAGCTGCCAGACCCGGCGCTTCGACGTCAGGATCGCCGCGTGCCACGCCTCGTCCCGGGCCGCGCAGCGGATCTCCTCGTCGGCCACCGAGCCCGCCATCAGGATCGAGGCGTACTCGCCGGCCGCGCCGGCGTCATGGCATCGCGCCGCGAGCCGCGGGAGCGCGGAGAGCAGCGCGGTCACGTCCCCGGCTCGCACACCCAGATCCGGGTCGGCCACCAGATCGGTCGGGTAGACGCTGCGCCAGGCCAGCATGAGCGCTGCGTGCTCGGCCTCGGTGAGGACCGGTCGGGCGTAGGCGGCGGCGATCGCGTCGCGGATCGCCTTGAGCGCGGTGGAGGTGACCTCGGGATCCACGGTGAGGTAGTCCTCGCCGCCGCGGATCTCCTCGGCGTACAGCGACTGCACGGTCTCGAAGCAGGCGAGCACCTCGACGACCAACGGCGAGTCGGGCTCGAGCGCGCGGCGGCGACCCTCGGCGAGCAGCGTCGTGTTGTGCCATGCGCTCGCCAGCAGCGGCAGGGCGCTGTCGGGCAGGCAGGGCAGGCGGGAGAGGATCGCGCGGATCTCCCCGGCGTTGGGATGCACGTCGAGGCACGCGATCACTTCGGTGGTACGGCGACGGCTCACGAGCTCTCCTCGGCTTCGAGGAGAATCCTCCGTCGCGTGCACGCTCACGCCCGGGAGAACACGCCGGGGGAGCGAGCAGCGATATCGGGCGGTTTAGTCCTGGTTCAGCCCGTATTTCGCGATGGCCTCCGCCGGCGCCTCCGGTTTGACCTCGCCGAGCCTGGCCAGCTCCGTCAGCGTCGCGAGCACCACGGACTCCGCGTCGACGGAGAAGTACCGGCGCAGCGCAGGTCGCGTGTCGGAGCGGCCGAAGCCGTCGGTGCCGAGTGAGGACCAGTCGCCGGGCACCCATTGTGCGATCTGGTCGGGCACGGCGCGCATCCAGTCGCTGACCGCGATCACCGGGCCCGGCACGTCCTCGAGCTGGTGGGTGATCCACGGGGTCCGGTGCTCGGCCTCGCCACCCGCCGCGGCGGCCAGCCGGTTCTGCAGATCGCACTCGAGCGCCTCGCGGCGCAGCTCGGTCCACGACGTCGCACTCCAGACGTCGGCGGCAACCCCCCAGTCGGCCGCGAGCTTGGCCTGCGCGTCGAGAACCCAGTGCAGCGCGGTGCCGCTGGCGATCAGCTGCGCGCGCGGCGCGTCGCCGTTGCCCCTGACCTCGGGCGCGGCGGCGAAGCGATAGAGCCCACGGAGGACCTGCTCGTCGAGGTTGTCGATCTCCGGCGTGGCCGGCTGCGGCATCGGCTCGTTGTAGACGGTGAGGTAGTAGAAGACGTGCCGGTGGTCGTCACCCTTGCTGCGGTCGCCGTACATCCGGTTGAGCGCTTCCTTGACGATGATCGCGACCTCGTAGGCGAAGGCCGGGTCGTAGGACACGCAGGCCGGGTTGGTGGCCGCGAGCAGCAGCGAGTGACCGTCCTCGTGCTGCAGGCCCTCGCCGTTCAGGGTCGTACGCCCGGCAGTGGCGCCGAGCAGGAAGCCACTGCACAGCTGGTCCGCCATCGCCCACATCAGGTCGCCGGTGCGCTGGAAGCCGAACATCGAGTAGAAGACGTAGACCGGGATCATCGGCTCGCTGTGCGTCGCGTACGACGAACCCGCTGCGATGACACTCGCCATCGACCCTGCTTCGCTGATGCCCTCGTGCAGGATCTGGCCGCGGGTGTCCTCGCGGTAGGAGAGCAGCATGTCGGCGTCGACGGGGTCGTAGCGCTGGCCGTGCGTCGAGTAGATCTTGGCGGTGGGGAACATCGCGTCGATGCCGAACGTCCGCGCCTCGTCGGGGATGACGGGCACGAACCGCTTGCCGATCTCCGGGTCCTTCATCAGGTCCTTCAGCAGGCGGACGAACGCCATCGTCGTTGCGACCGCTTGCTTGCCGGACCCCTTCCGGAACACGTCGTAGACCTTGTCGCCGGGGAGCACGAGCGGCTTGGAGCGGTCGAGGCGCTGGGGCAGGAACCCGCCGAGGGCACGACGGCGCTCGAGCATGTAGGAGATCTCGTCGCTGTCCTTGCCCGGGTGGTAGTACGGCGGCAGGTCGCCGTCGAGCGCCGAGTCCGGGATCTCCAGGTAGAGCCGGTCGCGGAACTCCTTGAGCTCCGGCTTGGTCAGCTTCTTCATCTGGTGCGTGGCGTTGCGCGCCTCGAAGTCCTTGCCGAGCGTCCAGCCCTTGATCGTGTGGGCGAGGATCACAGTCGGCTGGCCGACGTGCTCGCGCGCGGCTTTGAAGGCGGCGTACACCTTGTGGTAGTCGTGACCGCCGCGGGAGAGCCGGGTGAGCTCGTCGTCGGACAGGTGCTCGACCATCTTGCGCAGCCGTGGGTCACGGCCGAAGAAGTCGTCGCGGATGAAGGCGCCGTCGCTGACCGAGTACTTCTGGAACTGACCGTCCGGCGTGGTGTTCATCGCGTTGACGAGTACGCCGTCGGCGTCGCGCGCGAGCAGCTCGTCCCACTCGCGACCCCAGACCACCTTGATCACGTGCCAGCCGGCGCCGCGGAAGTAGGACTCGAGCTCCTGGATGATCTTGCCGTTGCCGCGCACCGGCCCGTCGAGGCGCTGCAGGTTGCAGTTGACGACGAAGGTCAGGTTGTCGAGCTCTTCGCGAGCGGCGACCCCGAGCGCGCCGAGCGACTCGACCTCGTCCATCTCGCCGTCGCCGGCGAACGCCCACACGTGCGAGCGCGACGTGTCCTTGATCTGGCGGTCGTGCAGGTATCGGTTGAACCGCGCCTGGTAGATCGCCTCCAGCGGAGACAGCCCCATCGAGACGGTCGGGAACTCCCAGAAGTCCGGCATCAGCCGCGGGTGCGGGTACGACGGAAGGCCGTGCCGGCTGATCTCCTGGCGGAACCCGTCGAGCTGCTCGGTGGTCAGCCGGCCCTCGAGGAATGCGCGGGCGTACATGCCTGGGGAGCCGTGGCCCTGGATGTAGACCTGGTCGCCGGACTCGCCGCCCTCCTTGCCGCGGAAGAAGTGGTTGAAGCCGACCTCGTAGAGGCTGGCGGAGGAGGCGTAGGTGGCGATGTGGCCGCCGACGTTGGTCAGGGTGTTCGCCCGGCTGACCATGATCGCGGCGTTCCAGCGGATGTAGGCGCGGATCCGGCGCTCGACGTACTCGTCGCCCGGGAACCACGGCTCCGCCTCGGCCGGGATGGTGTTGACGTAGTCGGTCGAGCGCAGCGCGGGCACGCCGACCTGCCGCTCGCGGGCGCGCTCGAGCAGCTTCAGCATGAGG
Source organism: Mycobacteriales bacterium (assembly GCA_035504215.1). Taxonomy (NCBI): domain Bacteria; kingdom Bacillati; phylum Actinomycetota; class Actinomycetes; order Mycobacteriales; species Mycobacteriales bacterium. The sequence goes on along the minus strand of DATJSI010000016.1, from coordinate 1,502 downwards.
AACCGGGCCCGGCGCGGTCCGGCCGCGTCGATGACGCCGTCGAGGGAGTCCAGCCACTCCTGGGTCTCCGCCGGGTCGACGTCGGGGATCTGGCTCGGTAGCCCGTCGCTGATCACCGAGTAGCGGTTACGTCCTTTCGCCATGCAGCGACGGTACGCCGAGTGGCCGGCCTGATGTCGGACCGCCCGCCGAAGCGGTCGCCCGGTCGGCCCAACCGGGCGACGTACCGGCTTGTCACTTGCGTTTGGCGCGTTCAGCGGGTGGACTGTGCCTCATCGACCGAATTGCGGTCGAGCGAGGCCGACCGGTCCGCGAAGGAGGAGAAGGCACGTGAGCGTCACCGCCGGCGGTGCGGCGGGCCCGCGCGGCGTCGCGGACAAGCTCGGCATCGTGACGGGATCGGTCGTCCAGGAGCTCGGGTGGGACGACGACTGCGACGAGGCTTTCCGGCAGACGATCGCCGGTTGTGCCGGATCCGAGCTGGTTGACGAGGAGTACGACGACGTCGTGGACGTGGTCGTGCTGTGGTGGCGCGACGGCGACGGCGACCTGGTCGACGCGCTCGTCGATGCGCTCACGCCACTCACCGACAACGGGGTGATCTGGCTGCTGACCCCGAAGGCGGGTCGCGACGGTCACGTCGAGCCGAGTGACGTCAGCGAGGCCGCGCCGACCGCGGGCCTTCAGCAGACCTCGAGCATCTCGGCCGGCAGCGACTGGAACGGTGCGCGGCTGGTCGCGCCCAAGGCCGCGCGGGGCAAGGGCCGCTGACCATGCCGGTGGCCGGCGACGCCGCCCCGGAGTTCGCACTGCGCGACCAGCACGGCCGGGAGCAGACCCTGGCCAACCGCCGGGGCGCCCGCCATGTCCTGCTCGTCTTCTACCCGTTCGCCTTCACGCAGGTCTGCGGGGGCGAGCTGCGCGAGCTTCGGGACAACGCGCTGACGTGGGACAGCCTCGGCGCGGATGTCCTCGCTGTCTCCTGCGATCCGGTGCCGGCCCTGCGTGAGTTCTCCGACCGGGAGGGCATCGAGTTCCCGCTCTGCTCGGACTTCTGGCCGCACGGCGCGGTAGCCACGGCGTACGACGCGCTCGAACCGGTGCTCGGCGCGGCGGTGCGGGCGAGCTTCGTCATCGACCGTGCGGGCATCGTGCGCTGGAGCGTGCGCAACGAGATCGACACGGCACGACGGATCACGGACTACGTGAAAGCGCTCGCTGAGCTTTAGGGGGCAGCACGCCTTCCCCGATGCGAGGCGATCCGGCTCGTATCCTGACCCGACGGTCCTATAGCTCAGTTGGCTAGAGCGCCTCGCTTACAACGAGGAGGTCGCAGGTTCGAGTCCTGCTGGGACCACTTCTGTGATGTCTCGGGACATCGGAATGGCCTGAACCTGCATTGTGCAGGTTCGGGTTATCGCTTTTTGGGTGCTGGGCCGGGTGGGATGCCTCGGGGTTGGTAGTTCTTGCGTGGGTCGATGAGCAGGTCGCGCAGGATCTCG
>DATJSI010000015.1 GCA_035504215.1 Mycobacteriales bacterium | reverse complement strand
CCAGCCCTGGCGCACATCATTAGGAAGGGAAGTAACTCCCTTCCGCAGACCTAGGCCCTGGCAGGTGGCACCATGAGAATGTGGTGGCAGAGCAGGCGCACCCAGCGTGGGGAGGCGGACCGGGGTCCCCCTCACCCGGCGAGCCCGTGGGGCGGAATGCCCGGGAGCGGATCGACGCGACCGCCCGTGCCGTGATCGAGAGCGCCGCCGATGCCATCGTCGCCTACGGCACCGACCGCACCGTCATGCTCTGGAACCCGGCCGCCGAGCGGATGTTCGGCTGGGCGGCCGACGAGGTGATCGGCCTCGAGCCGCCGACGATCCCCGAGGAGAGCGCGGCCGAGCACAACGCCGTGTTCGAGCGGGTCCGCGGCGGCGGGCAGGTCTCCTTCGCGACCCGGCGGATCCGCAAGGACGGGTCGGTGATCGACGTCCGCATCGACACCAGCGCGCTCACCGACGGTGCCGGCGACGTGATCGGCTGGGTCAACATCTGCCACCAGACCGGCGAGGACGACGTCGCCCGGCACTACATGGCCGAGCGGGCGCGGGTGGTGCGCCGCCTGGGCGACGTGGTGGCCGACATGAACGCCCAGCGGGACCTGGAATCCGTGCTCGACCGGATCGCGGCCAGCCTTCGCGAGCTGACCGGGGCCGACGCGGGCGGGTTCGTGCTCATCGAGGACGAGCGACTCCGCCTCGTCTCCACCGCCGGCCTGCCCGCCCGGCTCCGCGGCCGGGTCGCCTCGCTCTCGAGCAGCCTGGTCGGCGAGCTGATGCGGTCGGGTAAGACGGTGATGATGGCGACCGACGAGGCCGGCGGGTTCGACGACCTCATCTGGTCGGCGCTGCCCGGTCTGCACACGATCGCGCTCTCCCTGTCGCACGTCGGCGGCCGCCCCTACGGCGCGCTCTACGCGCTCTACAGCCGCCGCACCCTCAGCCACGTTGAGCTCGAGCTGCTCGAGCTGCTGGCCGGGCACGCCGGGGTGGCGCTGACCAACGCGATGGCGTTCGAAGAGGTCGTCCGGCAGCGTGCGCACGAGCGGGCCGTCATCGACGGCAGCGCCGACGGCATCGCGGTGCTCGACGAGAGCGGTAACGTCCGGCAGTGGAACCCGGCCGCGCACCGCATCACCGGCACCCCGGCCAGCGAGGTGATGGGCACGCCGCCGCCGTTCCCGCTGCCGGTGCCGGGGGAGCGGCGCACGCACAAGCTCCCGAGCGGCCGCTGGGTCGACGTGCTCTGCACCGAGCTCGGCGAGGGCGGCGAGAAGGTGGTCGACTTCCGCGACGTCACTGCGGCTAAGGAACTCGAAGAGGCGAAGGACCTGTTCCTGGCGACGACCAGCCACGAGCTGCGCACCCCGATCACCGTCGTTCAGGGTTTCGCCTCGACGCTGGCGAGCCGGTGGGAGCAGCTCTCGGACGCCGACCGCCGGGCCGCGGTCAGGACCATCGCCGAGCGGGCGGGCTCGCTCGGCCGGCTGGTCGAGCAGCTGCTCCTCGGCGCCCGCGCGGGCGCCGACGCGCTCCCGGTCAACAACGACTCGTTCGACCTGGCCGCGCTGCTGCGGGCCACCGTGGTCTCGTTCGGCCCGCTGTCCGACAAGCACGAGGTGGTCGCGGACGTCCCGGCCGACCTCCCCCTCGCCTACGGTGACGCGATGGCGACCGACATCATCGTCGGCCAGCTGCTTGAGAACGCGTTCAAGTACTCGCCCTCCGGCGGCACCGTCATGGTCCGCGCCCGGGTCGTCGGCCCCATGATCGAGGTCGACGTCGAAGACGAGGGCATCGGCATCTCGGCAGGCGACCACGAGCGCATCTTCGAGCGGTTCGTGCAGGGCGAGACCGGCGATCGGCGCCGCTTCGGCGGCGTCGGCATCGGTCTCTACATCGTCCGGCGGCTCGCCGTCGCCCAGAACGGCACGGTCGTGGCCAGGACCCGCCCCGAGGGCGGCACGATCATGCGGCTCAGCCTGCGCTGCGCGGGCGAGTTACAGCCGCGCCTGCTCGCGGTGGCGGGGCTCGCCGCCGGTGGCGGCCAGGTACTCGTCGATGACGCCGGGGACGTCGTCGCTGTCGCGCAGGATCTGGCCGGCCTCCATCCAGATCACCCGGTTGCAGCTCTGCTCGATCTCGCCGAGGTTGTGGGCCACGAGGAAGACCGTGCCGGCCTCGTCGCGCAG
>DATJSI010000014.1 GCA_035504215.1 Mycobacteriales bacterium | reverse complement strand
TGAGGGGACCGCTGCCTGGGACGCCGGCGCGCGCGCCGAGCAGGTCAACCATGCGGTCGCGGCGGCGCATGCGCACGACACGGAGATCAACGGAACGCTCACGGCCGCGGTGACCGAGCTCGCGGTGGCGAACACCTCGGAAGTCAACCGGTACGCCGCGGCCACCGAAGCGGGGATCAGCATGACGGTCCGCTCGGGCGCGGGGTCGTCGCACTACGAGGACATCGGCCGCTCGATGTTCCCGCTCGGCATCGACGCCGCGATCGACGCGACGGTCGAGCGCGCCGTACGGATGGCGGATCCGGAAGGGCTCGAACCCGGGCGCTACGACGTGGTCTTCGGGCCGCTGGCTGCCGGCGAGCTGGTGTCGTTCTTCCCGGCGTTCGGTTTCACGGCACCGGCTCTGCGGGCCGGCGTCGGGCTCGCCGCGCGGGCTGATCGCGTGCTGTCGCCGCTGGTGACGATCGCCGACGACGCGACCCGTGGACCTGGGCTCCCGTTCCCGTTCGACATGGAGGGCACCGACCGGCGTCGGGTTGCGATGGTGGTCGGGGGTGTGCCCGGCGACGTGGTGAGCGACCTTGCGACGGCCGACGTGACCGGTGGCTCGACCGGGCACGCGCACATCGCCCGCGAGGAGTCGCCGGCGCCGGTGGCAGCGAACCTCCGGCTCGAGCCGCGCTCGGGTGACACCGCCGCGCTCGTCTCGGGAGTCGGTCGCGGGGTCTACGTGGAACGGCTCTGGTACACCCGGGTCGTCGACGCCGAGTCCGGGACGATCGCCGGTACGACGAGAGACGCGGCATGGCGGATCGAGGACGGCCGGTTGACCACTCCGCTGGCGGGCTGCCGGTTCAGCGAGAGTGTGCTCGACGCGTTCGCGCGGATCGACGCCATCGGCACCGCCATCGGTTCGCATCCGTTGATGAACGTCTGGAACGGCTGCGTCAGCGCGCCTTCGATCCGGGTGCGCGGGTTCCGGCTCGGGCTGCCCGCGCAGAGCGCCGACGAGGGGGTTCGATGAAGGTAGAGACCAATGCGGGTGCCGTCGTCACCCAGGTGCTCAGCGGCGAGGTGTGGCCGCCGCTCTCCGACCGGCATGCGTTCCGGGTCGACCCCGACGGCCGGCCGTTCTCGTTGCCGGGCATGGGCGGGGTGACGCTCGGCGTACATTGCGGCGATCCGGCCACCGGGTACGCCGGTGACCACGTCGAGCCGGGTCTGTCGGTGCGGCACCGTGATCCGGACGCGAACATGGCGCTGCAGTTCCTGACCTGCGTCGGCAACGTCGTGCGGGTCGCCGACGGGCCGGCCGCGGGCGCCGAAGGCTTCGTCATCGGCCAGCACGCTTACGTGCTCGTCGACCTCCCCGAGGACCGGATGCAGCAGGTCGCGACCGGCGACGGCGTCACGGTGTTCGCCGTCGGCCAGGGCCTGCGCCTGTTGGAGCATCCGGCGATCCGCGTCAAGAACTGCTCGCCCGATCTGGTCGCCTCGATGCCCGGAGCAACTCTGGGCGATGGGCGGCTCGAGGTGCATGTTGCGGCGGTCGTGCCACCGGAGGCGGTGGGCGCGGGCAGCGGGATGATCAGCGAGTACGCCAACACCGACTTGATGGGCGCCTACGCCGGTCTCGGCGACGACCTCTCGCTCGGGCTGGAAGGACTGCGGGTCGGTGACCTGGTTGCCCTGACCGATCAGGACCATTCCTACGGCCGGGGCTACCGCGAGGGCCACCTCACCGTCGGGGTGATCTCGACCGGGCACTGCATGCTCTTCGGTCACGGTCCCGGGCCCTCCTCGTTGCTGTCGGGACCTGCCGAGGCGTTCTCCGTCGTGGTGGACCAGGATGCGAACCTCGGCACGTTCTTTGCGGAAGGCCGGTCGTGACCGCCGGGCGGCTGGTGGCCAACAACCTGCTGGGTGTGGTGGAGCACCCGTCGAGCGGCGGCCATCCGTACCAGGTCGCGCGCTCGGGCGAGTCCTACGTACCCGTGGGCGACGGTGGCATCGTGCTCGGCGTCGACCTCGGGGACGGCGTGTTCGACCACGTCGCCGACCATGCCGCGCCCGGCGTGTGCCTGGTGCACCCGGATCCCGCCGCTCGCGCGTCGCTAACCGGACTGTCGTGCGCGGGCAACCTCGCAACGGTGCGCAGCGGCGGGCAAGCCGGCGCGACCGGCGTGGTCATCGGCAAGCGCGGCGAGTCCGGGCGGGTCATCGTGCACTTCGGCGACGACGTTCGTGCGGGCCTGCGCCCCGGCGATCACGTTGCGGTGCGCGCGGAAGGGCAGGGGCTGGCGCTTCCGGAACATCCGGACGTCACCGTGGCGAACCTCAGCCCCGCGTTGCTCGACCGGCTGCCGGTCCGGACCGGGAACGGCGCGGTCGTGGTCGGCGTACGGTGCGTCCTGCCCTCGATGCTGGTCGGCAACGGGGTCGGCCGGCCGAGCGTGGCATGGGACATCGACCTGCAGGTCCACGCCGACACCGCCGAGCGGTGGGGCGCGCAGGAGCTGCGGCTCGGGGACCTGGTCGCGCTGTCCGATGTCGACGCACGGTGGAACATCGGGTACCGACGCGGGTGGACGACGGTCGGGATCGTCGTCCACGGTGGCAGCCCCCTGCCGGGACATGGTCCCGGCGTTACGCCGATCTTGAGCGGCGGTCCCGGCACAATGGTCATCGATGCGGACGCGCGCGCCCACCGCGGCGTGACCGCCCGCGTGGTCGAGGAGGTAGCCGATGCGCGACCGGGAGCGTCCCGGTGAGGCGCCGGGCAGAAGGCGGGATCGGTGCCAGCTCTGAATCACGTCTCGCTACCCGACGCCGTGCGGCTGACGTTGCGGCGGCGGATCCTCAACGCGGAGATCCCGGCCGGCGCTCGCCTGGTCGAGACCCAGCTGGCCGCGGAGTTCGAAGTGAGCCGTACGACGATCCGCCAGGCGTTGCGCGACCTGCAGTCCGAAGGGCTGGTCGAGCTCGCGCCGCGACGGCACTGCGTCGTGACCCGCATGGACGAGAAGGACGCGACCGACGTTCTCTATGCCCGCTACACCCTCGAGCTCGGAGCGGTGCGCGAGTGGATGCAGAACCGGCCGCCGGGATTCGACGACGAGCTGCGCAGGGAGCTCGACGCGATGCAGCTGGCGGCAGAGAACAACGACACCTTGGCCGCGGTGGAGGCGGACACCCGTTTCCACGGGCTGCTGGTCGCGGCCGGAAACCGCAACCGGCTCGACCAGCTCTGGCACACCCTCGACGGCCAGATGGGCGCGCTGATGCGATCGTCCCTGGAGCGCCAGCACAGCGACCTGGCCGACCTTGCGCAGCGCCACGTCGACCTGGCGCGGATCATCTCCAGCCGGGATCCGGAGGAGATCGAGGCGGCGCTGCGCGAGCACTACCTCGCCTGATGCCGCGGCGCCGCGGCTCGGCCGGTGAACCCTGATGCGGCACGGGTTGTTCTTCCCGGCGTTCGAGGGTCTCGCCGACCCATGGGTGGTGGTCGACGTTGCCCGCCGCGCAGAGGCGGCCGGCTGGGACGGCATCTTCTTGTGGGACCACCTGCTCTACGAGGACATTGCCGAGATCAGTGACCCGTGGATCGTGCTCGCAGCGGTCGCGACGGCGACCGAGCGGATCCAGCTGGGCGCGATGGTGACGCCGCTGACCCGGCGGCGGCCGGCCGTTCTTGCCCGGCAGGCGGTCGCCCTCGACCAGCTCTCCGGGGGCCGGCTGATCCTCGGCTTCGGCCTCGGCGACGACGGCCGGGTGCGCGAGCTGTCGTCGTTCGGCGAGGTCGTCGAGCCGCGCGTGCGCGCCGAGCGGCTCGACGAAGGACTCGCCGTGGTGACCGGCCTGCTGTCCGGTGCCGAGGTCAGCCATCGCGGCACCCACTTCGCCGCGGACCGGGTGCGCTTCCAGCCGGTCGCGGCGCGGCCGGGCGGTATTCCGATCTGGCTCGCTGCCCGGTGGCCGCATCGGGCTCCGATGCGCCGAGCCGCTCACTACGACGGGTTGTTCACCATCCAGCTTCCGGGCCCGCAGGAGGTCGCCGAGGTGCGCCGGCGCATCGTCGACGAGCGCGGCACCCTCGACGGATTCGACATCGTCTGCCAGGGCGGGCCCGACGTCGATCCGGCGCCGCGGGCGGCCGCGGGAGCGACCTGGTGGTTGACGCAGTACGGCCCTTACGGAATCGAGCCGGACCGGTTGCTGGAGCTTGCCTCGGCCGGTCCGCGAGTGGATGGTGCGGCATGAGCAGACCTGCTCCCGGTCCCTACGTCAGCCCGCCGTCGCTCGCTGCTGCCGCGTTGCCGGAGTACGTCGCACGGTACGGCGCAAGCGTGCTCGACCTGGACCGCGCAGTCGCGGCCGCGCCCGGCCCGCCGGATCTCATCGACCTGACGCACGGCGACACCCGCGCCTTCCTGCCGCCGGACTGGGCGCTGCGTGGCTTCGACACAGGTGCTGCAGACAACACCGAGGCCTACACCGCGTACCGCGGGAGTGCGAGCGTGCGCGAGGTGCTCGCACCGCGAGTGGCCGCGCTGCTGGGCCGTCCGGTCGATGCCGCTCGAGAGCTGATCGTCACGCCCGGCTCACAAGGAGCGTTGTTCGCGACGCTCTCCGCGCTGGTCGGGCCCGGCGACGTTGTGATGCTCGCCGACCCGGACTACTTCATGAACGAGCGCATCACCCGCTATCTCGGCGGCCAGATCGTCCGGGCCGCGCCGGTTATGTCGGCGGACGGCCTGCTCGAGTTCAGCTCAGAGGACATGGTGCGGATCGCCGCCGTGCTGCCCAAGGTCATGCTGCTGAGCAACCCCAACAACCCCCTCGGTGGCGTCTACACCGCCGCGGCCGTCGAGCAGCTGGCGGCGATTGCCCGCGCGGCGGACGCGACCGTCGTGGTCGACCAGCTCTACTGCCGCCTGATCTTCGGCGCCGCGACGTACACGCATCTGTCTGCGCTGCCCGGGATGGCAGAGCGCACGATCACCTTGCTCGGTCCGTCGAAGACCGAGTCGATGAGCGGGTACCGGGTCGGGCTCGGCGTCGGCCCGCCTGCCGTCGTCGACCAGATGGAGCGAGTGCTCTCACTCGCCTCGCTGCGCACCGGCGGCTACTCGCAGCAGGTCTTGCGCGGCTGGCTCCAGGACGACCGGGACTGGCTGGCCGAGCGCACGGTTGCGCACGAGAAGCTGCGCGATGAGGTGGTCGAGCGGTTGCGGGCGATCCCCGGGGTTGCGGTGCAGCCGCCCGCCGGCAGCTCCTACGTCTTCCCCGACTGCAGTGCGGTCGACGGACCGTACGGCGATGACGACCACGCCCTGACGATCGCGTTCAAGCAGGCAGGAGCGTTGGTGAGCCCCGGCTACCAGTTCGGTCCGGCCGGTCGGGGTCGCTTCCGGATCAACTTCTCCCAGGATCACGACCGGCTGAGCACCGCACTGGACCGGATCACCGGCGTCTTTCGGTAGCGGCGTCTGATCAGCAGAAACTGATCAGGCTAGACTGATGGTATGAGCCAGTCGCGAAACCCCGACGTTGCCGACGTGGCGGCCGCGGTCCAGCTCAGCGTGCGGCTGCTGGTGCGCAGCCTTCGCCAGGTGACCGGCGAGGGTGAGCTGAGCCTTCCGGAGATGTCTGCTCTCGCCCGCCTGGACCGCACCGGACCGACGACGTCGGCGGCGCTCGCGCGCGAGGAGCAGATCAGCCCGCAGTCGATGGGTTCGACCCTCGGGTCGCTGGAGGAACGCGGGCTGGTCGAGCGCCGCGCCGACCCCGGCGACGGCCGGCGCGTCGTACTGTCCATCACCCCGGCGGGCTTCCGGGTGCTGCGCAACAAGCGCAGTGCACGCGCCAAGGAGCTGGCCAGGGCCTTGTCGACCGACTTCACCAAGGCCGAGCTGCGCCAGCTGATGGCGGCGGCCCCGTTGATCGAGCGACTCGCGCAGCGCATCTGATGCCGGGTGCCGGCCGCAAGGCTGCTGACCCCGGCGGGCGGTACAAGTGGATCGCGCTGTCGAACACGACGATGGCGGTCTTCATGTCCGCGCTCGACGGCTCGATCGTCATCATCTCGCTGCCGGCGATCTTCCGCGGCATCCATCTCGACCCGCTCGCGCCGGGCAATGTGGCCTACCTGCTCTGGATGATCATGGGCTACCGCCTCGTGCAGGCGGTGCTGGTCGTCACGCTCGGACGGCTCGGGGACATGTATGGCCGGGTCCGGATCTACAACGCCGGTTTCGTGGTCTTCACCGGTGCGTCGATCCTGCTGTCGGTCGACCCGCTGCGTGGCGGCCACGGGGCGATGTGGCTGATCGGCTGGCGCACGCTGCAGGCGCTCGGCGGATCGATGCTCACGGCGAACTCCGCGGCCATCCTGACCGACGCGTTCCCGGCGGAGCAACGCGGGTTCGCGCTCGGCGTCAACCAGATCGCGGCAATCGGCGGGCAGTTCATCGGCCTCGTGGCCGGTGGCTTGCTGGCCGCGGTCGACTGGCGGGCGGTGTTCTGGGTGAACGTCCCTGTCGGGCTGTTCGGCACCGTGTGGGCCTACCTGCGGCTGCGGGAGACCGGCGAGCGACACAAGGGGCGGATCGACTGGTGGGGCAACCTCACCTTCGCGATCGGACTCGGTGCGGTGCTGGTCGCAATCACCGACGGCATCCAGCCGCATGGCGGGCACAGCATGGGCTGGACGAACCCCGAGGTGTTCCTGCCGCTCGCCGCCGGCGTACTGCTCCTCGTCGGCTTTGTCGTCATCGAAGACCGCGTGAGCGATCCGATGTGCCGCCCGGCGCTGTTCCGGGTCCGGGCCTTCGCCGCCGGCAACGCGGCGGGTCTGGTCGCCGCGATCGCGCGTGGCGGGCTGCAGTTCATGCTGATCATCTGGCTGCAGGGGATCTGGCTGCCGCTGCACGGATACGACTTCGCGAACACGCCGCTGTGGGCGGGCATCTACCTGTTGCCGCTGACCGCGGCGTTCCTGCTCGCCGGGCCGTTGTGCGGAGCGCTGTCCGACCGGTACGGCGTGCGCGGGTTCGCCACGATGGGCATGGTGATCTTCGGGGCCAGCTTCGTCGGCATGATCTACCTGCCGGTGAACTTCCCGTACTGGGCGTTCGCCTTGCTCATCTTCACCAACGGGATCGGTGTCGGGATGTTCAGCGCGCCGAACTCGTCGGCAATCATGGGAAGTGTCCCGGCGGCGCAACGCGGCGTCGCCTCGGGAATGCGATCGACGTTCCAGAACTCCGGCACCGCGCTGTCGATCGGAGTCTTCTTCTCCTTGATGATCGCGGGCCTCGCAAGCACTCTGCCGACGACGCTGACGCACGGGCTGGTGCGCCAGGGAGTGCCGGGAGGCGTCGCGCACCAGGTCGGGTCGCTGCCACCGGTCTCGTCGCTGTTCGCTGCGGTGCTCGGAGTGAACCCGGTGCGTCACCTGCTCGCGCCGAGCGGCGTACTGCACACCCTGCCGGCGTCGGCGCAGCAGACCCTCACCGGCCGGCGCTTCTTCCCTGAGCTCATCTCGGCACCGTTCCACCACGGCCTCGTGGTGGTGTTCACGACCGCGGCCGTGCTGTCGCTGATTGGCGCGGTCCTGTCTCTGCTACGCGGCCCTCGCGCTCGCCGTCCCGCCCCACCCCTGGAGCCGGCACTTGTCCCTACCGACTGAACTCCGACCCGCGACTCCGCTGCTCCGCGGATCTCTGCACGGCTACGTACCGCCGGCGGTATCCACGCGTGCACAGATCCGGTCCGGGTTGTGACGATTCCAGAAGGCGCTTTGCCGGCAGGGCTCGGTAGTAGTGTCCCGCTATGACTGCCCCGGGCTATGGGTCTGCCGACCAGCCGCGTGCCTTCGCCGTGACTCGTTACAACGAGCGGATGGCAAACCGGGTGGCTCGGCGAGCGCACCTCGACGAGCATGCCGTTGCCGTTGCGTTTACCTTCAACAACCTGCTCACGATGTGCGTCTTCGGGTTCATCGAGGATGTCGCAAACCTGGTGCCCGGTATCGGCGGCCTGCTGCAACTCGCGGTCTCGCTGCTGAGCTTCTACTTCCACCGGATCGTCCTCGTCACGGACGCACGCGTATATGTCTTTCGCGACTGGCCCCTGCACATCCCGGGCAAGCAGCTTGCGGTCTACAACCGGGGTCCTGGCGTCGTGCGGATCGGTAGTGACCGCAAGGGCGGCCTGTCCGGCTTGATTCGTCGTGGCGAGCTCAACTTCCAGGACGGGACCGTGGTCTACCACAGCCCGATTTGGATCCGCCGCGCCCAGTACGTCGCGCAGGAAGCGAATCTTCCGCCCGGCCGATGACCCCTCAATGCACGAGGGACGCGAGGTGCCTTCTCGCGGGGCCGCGCCCGGGTACGCCCGCTGCCACCGATGGCCCATGCGTGGGGCTATAGCCCCACCGATGGGCCATGCGTGGGGAAATCGCCGAATCGGGCTCCGATCCCCTAAAGGGTCACATCCACCACGACGATGACCGCTTTATGCGCTTGAGCCGACCCGCCATGCCCACGGTTGCTGCCTCGGTGGCAGCGGTGGCGCTTGTCGCCGCGGTTGTGGCGGGGGCCGTCGAGAGCAAACACCACTCGCACAAGCCGCAAGGGTCCGGCGGTCAGTCGTTGTCGCTCGCGCAGCGGCAGTCCATAGTGCATCAGCTAAACACAATGACCCTGCACAAACGGTTTGCTCACACGACCATCTGTCCGCAGCCGAGCAACCCGCTGGACGCCTGCTTCTCCGGTCCGCTGACTGGCACGGTCCCGTCGGCTCTGACTGCGGCTAGCGACACCGATCGGATGCTGACCTCCCTCGGCATCGCCCTTGGCTTATCCCGCAGTTGCTCGGCGGTGACGGGCGGGCCGCAGGGGAGCGGCTATTACTGCAACTCGAACGGCACCTGGCACGGCAATCCCGTGTTCACGACCGTCTTCGTCTCGAACGCTACACACAAGAAGGCCACACACAAGAAGGCCACGCCCGCCCGCCTCTACGCGATGGTGTCAGTCTCCGCTTCTTGATGCGGGGGGCCGGCGGTGCTGTCGGCGCCGTGACACCGGTGCGCTGCTCACGGGCCCGGTCAAGCCGTCACCGGGGATCGCCGATCACCACGATGTGAGCGTCGAGGGGTTCTTCGCGGTTGTCCCGTCCCCTGCCGAGGGGTCATCGACCGCGACCGGAGTGCAGGGGCCTCAAAGAGTACGTCGAAACCGGCTACTCGCGGCCTCTGTGGTGTTGCTCTTGGTCGCGGTCGGCGTTCTGCTCGCCGTGTTTCGCGGGGACACGGGCGCACACGGCCCGAGCACCGGGTTGCAGGCATCGACCGTCCTGAAGGTTCAGTTTCCGTCGAGCGTTGAAGGCGCCCCGCTCCAACCTTCCGAAACCTCGCTGCTGACCTCACAGCTTGCGAACTTGGCCTCCCGTGTGCCCGCGCTCGCGCTCAGTACTCAAGTGCAATATCACCAAGTCGGAGGCGCCGACATCTTCATCGCAGGTGGTCCCCTACCGGCCGCGCTCCGGTACAAGGGCAACGCTCAGCAAGTGTCACTGCTGAATCAGATCCTCCATCAGGTTGGCGGCCCCAAGGCCAGGCGCCCCGAGGGCTGGGGGCCGATGCCCACCGGGACGCTTGGCGGTCAGATGTGGTGCGGAACCCAGTCCGTCGGTGGCGGCACGATCGGGCTTTGCTATGTCGTCGACTCCCAGAACGTTTTGATGATCACAACGTTTGGAGATAGTCCCCAGACGACGGCGGAGCGGGTTCGTCCGCTGGTTGAAGTCCGGGCCAACTGACGCGGGTCACTGGGCCTCGCACCAGAGCCGGTTGCGTTCGTCAGGCTGAATCCCCGACCGGCGCACCCTCACCTCTCGGTCGCGCCGGTCCGGCACTGTGCCGCCAGGTTGCGCGCCGAATGGGAGGTCGCGACGCCGCACCGGTGGCCCATGCGTGGGGCTATAGCCCCACCGATGGGCCATGCGTGGGGCTAGAGCCCCACCGATGGGCCATGCGTGTCGAGGCAGCGAGGGTTCCGCTCGGCGGGGCAGTCCGGGACTGCGCCTAGGCTGAGGCCGAACGTGTCGTTGGCCGGAGGGAGGCGCCATGGCCGACACCTGTACCCACCTCGACACCATCGCCGATGTGACGCCGTCCAGCGATGGCTGCGAGGACTGTCTGAAGATCGGTGGCCGTTGGGTTCATCTCCGGCTGTGCATGGCCTGCGGGCATGTGGGGTGCTGCGACTCCTCGCCCAACCGGCACGCGACCGCGCACTGGCACGCCGAGCCGGACCATCCGATCATCCGCTCGTACGAACCGGGCGAGGACTGGTGGTGGTGCTACGTCGACGAGCTGATCTTCGACGTGGAGGGCGCGCCGCCGGCGCCGTCACATCCGTGACCGAAAACCTCGACGGATCACCGCCGCCGGAGGCGTACCCCTCGCTGTCGCCGAACCAGGTCGCGACCCTCGTTGCGCGTGCCACCGCGCAGGACGTGGTCGCGGGCGATGAGCTGTTCGCCGCGGGCGACCGCGAATACGACTTCATCTACATCGAGTCCGGTGAGGTCGAGATCGTCCGGCTGGAGACACCCGACTCGCCGGAGCAGGTCGTCGCCGTACACCCGGCCGGCCGCTTCCTCGGCGAGCTGAACCTGCTGACCGGACAGGCGGTCTATCTGACGGCGCGGGTGCGCGAGCCGGGGCGCGTGTACCGGATCCCGCCGCCGGCCTTCCGGCGGCTGATGGCGGAGGACGTCGACCTCTCCGACGTGATCCTCCGCGCGTTCCTCGCCCGCCGCCGCGCGCTGCAGACCGGGGAGGGCAAGCGCAGCATCGAGATTCTCGGCGCCTCGCTCTGCGCGGCGTCGCACGCCTTGCGCAACTGGGCCGCGCGCCAGCAGCTGCCGCACTACTGGATCGACGTCGACAGCGACGAGGGCACCGCGCTCGCGGCCGCGATCGGTGTGACGTCGGTGGACCTGCCGGTGGTGCTGATGGCACCTGCCGTGCGGCTGACCAACGCGACACCGGGAAAGGTGGCCGAGGCGATCGGGTTGTCCTACCAGCCGTCGCGTGGGCGGGTGTACGACGTCGTGGTGGTCGGGGGCGGCCCGGCCGGTCTCGCTGCGGCCGTGTACGGCGCGTCCGAAGGGCTCGACACGATGCTGCTGGACGCCAATGCGGTCGGCGGGCAGGCCGCAGCGAGCTCCAGGATCGAGAACTACCTCGGCTTCCCGTTCGGGCTCTCCGGCGGAGACCTGACGGCTCGGGCCCAGCTGCAGGCGCAGAAGTTCGGCGCGCATGTCTCGACGCCGTGCGCCGTGACCTCGCTGCGGGTCGAGGACGGCCACCTGCGGATGATGCTGTCCGACGGCACCGAGGTTCCCGCGCACGCAGTCGTGGTCGCGACCGGCGCCAGCTACCGCACCCTGCCGCTGGAGCGCTGGTCGCACTTCGAGGGCGCGGGGATCTACTACGCCGCGACCGAGCTCGAGGCTCGCAGCTGCACTCCCGACCCGGTCGCGGTGGTCGGCGGTGCCAACTCGGCCGGCCAAGCGGCCTTGTTCCTCGCCGAGCGGGGTTGCCCGGTGCAGCTGGTCGTGCGCGGCGGCGACCTCGCCAAGGGGATGTCGACGTACCTCGTCGAGCGCGTCGTGTCGCATCCGAGGATCGAGGTCTGCCTGCAGACGGAGGTCGTCGGTCTGCACGGCGGGGTCGGGCTCGAGGCCATCACCTCGCTGACGGCCGGAAACGAGCCCGAGACCCGCGAGTGCCACGCGCTGTTCTGCTTCATCGGCGCGAAGCCCGCGACGAGCTGGCTCGACGGCGTCGCGCTCGACGACGACGGTTTCGTGCTCACCGACCGGGACCTCGACGACACCGTGCTGCCCGCGTCATGGTCGGTGTTGGGCCGGCGCCCGCTGCCCTACGAGACCAGCGTGCCTTGCGTGTTCGCGGTGGGCGACGTCCGCTGTGGATCGATGAAGCGGGTCGCGTCGGCCGTCGGTGAAGGCGCGAGTGCAATCCGTTCCGTGCACTCCGCGGTCGCGCCGCTCGTGCCGCTCTCCTGACCCGTCGGCTCGCCGGCCCGTACCAGCGCGACCCCGGCCAGCACCAGGACGCCGCCGAACAGCTGCCAGGCGTGGGGGAGCTGGCCGAGCAGCAGCCAGGCCCACAGCACGGCCGCGACGACCTCCAGCAACCCGACGAACGACGCCAGCCGGGCTCCGAGGACGCGCGCCGCGCGCACACCGAGCAGGTACGACGTAACGGTCGAGATGATGGCGACGCCGAGGACCGGAACCACCCAGCTCATTCGCGCGCCGCGCAGCGTGACGTCGCCGGTCGTCATGTGCATCGGGAGAATGCCGATCAGCCCGGCCACCTGGATCGCCACCACGCCGACGACGAGTGAGGACCAGGTGAGCGCCAGCGGGTCGAGCGCGGTAGTCGACCGCGCACTCGCGACGAAGTAGTACGCCAGCCCGACCGCAGCGCCCGCCGCCCAGAGGATGCCGATCGCGTTGAGCCGCCCGGCATTGGTCAGGTCGAGCACGAAGCACAGCCCGACAACTGCGCACCCCGCGCCCGCGGTGGTGAGCCGGCCGGGACGCTGCCCGTGAACCGCCCACATCCACGCCACCACCAGGAAGACGCCCATGTACTCGAGCAGCAGCGCGACGCCGACCGAGAGGTGCGCCACCGCCTCGAAGTAGCACAGCTGGCCACCGGACACGGCTACGACGCCATAGATAAGGACGTGCCGCCGGGTCTGCCAGAGCTCAGCCCAGCTCGACCCGATGCCACGGCGCAGGCTGCGGAGGGCGACCGGCGTGAGCAGCAGCGCGGCGACCGCCATCCGGGCCCGCACGACCGCAGCGGGTGACCAGCCGGCCCCGACCAGCGCGGTGGCGAACGAGCCGGACATCCCGAAGCACGCCGCCGAGGCGACCGCCATCGCGAGCCCGGCGAGCGCGGCCCGCCGGTGCTGCTCGGTGCCCATGGTGCGGTCTCCTTCACGAACGACGGTCGTACCGAAGCGGTGCTGAGAAGGAGCCAAAGTGCGTACACTCCTTACCGGAATAACCTTAGGGGCGAGAGTGTAAGGAGTCAAGTGATATTCGCACATGACACCGAGCGCGCCCTCGCCGAACTGGTCGCGCTGTTCAACACCGCGCCGTCGGAGTTTCACGGTGAGGAGCTGAACACCGTCCGGGATCTCGACGAGTTCCTCCGGGTGTGGGAGTGGACCGGGTCGCGAACGCGCGACCGCGCCGAGCTCGACGGCGTCCAGCAGGTCCGGGACCGGCTGCACACCGTCTGGCTGTTGCTCGGCACCGATCGCGGGCTCGACGCCGCGGTCGAGATCATCAACGAGCTGTTGCGCGACGCCCCT
>DATJSI010000013.1 GCA_035504215.1 Mycobacteriales bacterium | reverse complement strand
ATCAACTGGTTGGGCACCTCCGACACCACCACCCGGCGGGTCTTCGAGGAGATCCTCGCGGTCGAGGAGGAGCACGCCGACGACATGCTGACGTTCCTCGAGAAGATGGGCTGAGCGCGGTCTCCTACGCGGTCTCCTAGGAGTCCCAGCGGAACCAGCGGGCGGCCGCGACGGCGCCGACCGCCGTCCAGGCGAGCAGCGTCATCCAGTCGTGCAGCGGTGCCGTGCCTCCGGCGCGGAGAACGACCCGCAGGCCCTGGCTCAGCGCGCCGATCGGCAGCAGCTCCAGCACGCGGCGTACGCCGGGTGAGAAGTCGGTCAGCGGGAACGCGACGCCGCCGAGCACCAGCAGGACCAGGTAGACCAGGTTGGCGGCGCCGAGGGTCGCTTCGGCGCGCAACGTCCCGGCCATCAGCAGGCCCAGCGTGCTGAACGCCGCGGTACCGAGCACGAGCAGCCCGACGACGCTGGCCGGGTCGCCGTGCGGAGACCACCCGGCGATCGCCCCGACGATGCAGAGCAGCGCGACCTGGATCAGCTCCACGACAAGCACGCTCAGCGTCTTCGCCGCCAGCAGCAGGCTTCTCGACAGCGGCGTCGTGCCGAGCCGGCGCAGGACGCCGTACCTGCGTTCGAACCCGGTGGCGATCGCCTGGCCGGTGAAGGCGGTCGACATCACGGCGAGCGCGAGCACGCCCGGCACGAGGAAGTCGATCCGCGGCTTGGGCAGATCGGCGATCGGGGCGCTGGCGAACAGGATCAACAGCACGGTCGGTATGGCGATCGTGAGGAGCAGCTGCTCGCCGTTGCGGAGCGTGAGCCGCAGCTCCATCGCGGTCTGGGCACGCAAGCGGCGGATTGCCGGCGCCGCGCCGGGAGCCGGCGCGAGCTCGAGCGGCACGGCGGTCATGACCGAACCCCTCGCCCGGTGAGCTCGAGGAAGACGTCCTCGAGGCTGCGGGCGCCGGTCGCGAGGCCCTCCGGGAGCACGCCGCGCGCCGCACACCACGTGGTGACGGCCGCGGCCAGGTTGGGAGTGATGTCCGCGGTCACGACGTAGCGGCCCGGATCGGGCTCGGCGACGTTGCTCCCCGCGGGTAGCGCCAGGAGGAGCTCGGCAATCGGGAGACCGGGCGGGCCGGTGAAGGACAGCCGGCGCCCGGTGCCGCTCGCCCGCGTCAGGACGGCCGGCGGCCCGGTGGCGACCACCCGGCCGGCGTCGATGATGACCACGGAGTCGGCCAGCTGCTCGGCTTCGTCGATCGCGTGGGTCGTGACGACGACCGCGACGCCGGCGGCCCGCAGCTCACGGACCAGCTCCCAGGTCGAGTGCCGACCCTGAACGTCGAGCCCGGCGGTGGGCTCGTCGAGGAAGACCGCCTCGGGCCGGCCGACCACGGCGAGCGCCAGCGACAGGCGTTGCTGCTCCCCACCGGACAGGCGCCGCCACGGGGTGCGAGCGACGCTGCCGAGCCCGAGCCGCTCGATCAGGCCCTCGACCGGTAGCGGGACGGCATAGAGCGCGGCGTAGAGGCCGAGGACCTCGTCGGCGCGGGCGCTGGGATACACGCCGCTTGCACCGGAGCCACCCTGCGGCATGATCCCGACCCGCGTGGCGAGGGCGGGTGCATCGGTGGCCGGATCGAGTCCCAGCACCCGGACCGAGCCGCGGTCGGCCCGGCGCAGCCCGGCGCAGATCTCGATCGTGGTGGTCTTGCCGGCGCCGTTCGGGCCCAGCACAGCCGTGATCGCGCCGGCCGCCGCGGTGAAGCTGACGTCGGCCACTGCAGGGGTTCCGGTGTAGCTCTTGGCGAGCTCGCTCACCTCGACGGCGGCCACGCCCGGCCAGTGTAGGAAGCCGCGGGGGCGGGTCCGGTCTGGCCCGGTTTGGCGGTGTCGGTCAATTACGCAATAATGACGTTGTGAAAACCGCAGGCGTGAAGGCGCGGGTGCGCGGCCGGGTCGTCCCTGCCGATGAGGCTGCCGAGCGGCGGACCCGGGTGAAGGTCGCCCGCTCGCTGCTCGAACACGGCCCGTCCACGGTCGCCGAGCTGGCGCAGCGGCTCGGGCTCACGACGGCCGCGATCCGGCGGCACCTCGATGCCGCGCTCGCCGACGGCACGATCGTGGCGCACGAGGAGCGTCCGAGCGGCCCGCGTGGTCGCGGGCGGCCGGCCCGGCGGTTCGGCCTGACCGACGCCGGTCATGCGGCCGGACCGACGGCGTACGACGCGGTCGCGGTGTCCGCGCTGCGCTACCTGCGGGACTACGTCGGCGAGGCCGCGGTCGAGGACTTCGCGCGGCGGCGGATCGCCGAGTGGGAGGCGCGCTACGCCGACCGGATCGCGGCGCTGCCGCTCGACGAGCGCCCGCAGGCGCTGGCCGAGGCGCTGGCCGACGACGGGTACGCCTCGACCGTGCACGACACCGCGCTCGGCGTTCAGGTCTGCCAGCACCACTGCCCGGTTCAGCACGTCGCCGAGGAGTTCCCGGTGCTGTGCGAGGTCGAGACCGAGGCGATCGGCCGGCTGGTCGGCCGCCACGTCCAACGGCTCGCGACGATCGCCCGCGGCGACGGCGTCTGCACGACCCACATCCCGCTCACCGATGTCACCACCCGCCCCACGTCCGGAAGGACTGCTTCATGACCGACCTCGCCCGCCCTGAGCTCGAGGGTCTCGGCCGCTACAAGTTCGGCTGGGCCGACCCCGACGTCGCCGGCGCGACCGCCAAGCGCGGACTGTCCGAGGATGTCGTGCGCGAGATCTCGGCGCTGAAGAACGAGCCGGAGTGGATGCTCGAGCAGCGTCTGAAGGGGCTGCGGCTGTTCTACAAGAAGCCGATGCCGAACTGGGGCGCGGACCTGTCGGGGATCGACTTCGACAACATCAAGTACTTCGTCCGCTCGACCGAGAAGCAGGCCGCGTCGTGGGACGACCTGCCCGCGGATATCAAGACGACCTACGACCGGCTCGGAATTCCCGAAGCCGAAAAGCAAAGGCTCATTGCCGGAGTAGCGGCCCAGTACGAGTGCCTGTCGGCAGACACCCTCGTCTGGACGGCCGATCGTGGACAGGTGCCGATCAAGGAGATCGAGGCGGGCGATCGGGTCTTCTCCTATGACGAGGAGGCCGAGCGCTTCATTGTCTCGTCGGTGAAGGCGATGGCACAGACGGGTGTGAAGCAGACGTACGAGGTGACCGTCGGCGGTCAGAAGATTCGAGCGACGGACAATCATCCGTTCCTCGTGCTGTCCGACGATCGAAAGCCGGGTCGCCAACGGGCACGGTTCGTGCGTCGGTGGAGGACGCTGAACGAGCTTGCCGTTGGTGACCTAGTCGCTGTACCTCGCGACCTGCCAGATTTCGGCGAGTCACTCCAACTTCCGGGTGCCTATCGCCGGAACGGCACAGTCCTCGGACCAATGTGGACCAGTGAGGACCTGTTGTGGCTGCTCGGGTACTTCGTTGGCGACGGCTCGTTGCGGAGTTCCGGTCGCACGCACCGAGTGCAGTTCGCAGTGCCGGACACCGACGTTGAACTCCGGGCCGAACTCACCAGGGTGATCGCTGACCAGTTTGGCCTTCGCGCAATCGCGGCCGATGACGTGCGACTCGTGGTGAACTCCCGTCCGCTCGTCGACTGGATGATTGAGATGGGCTTCACGGGCGGAGCTCACAACAAGCATGTGCCTGACTGGGTCTTTGGACTCCCTCGAGCGGAGCGGCTGGCCTTTCTCGGGGGGTGGGTCGACGCCGACGGCTACGTTCGACCCGACGCATCTGGCTCGGTTGTGCTGACGAGCGTCAACGCGCCGCTGCTGGAGCAGGCCCGATCCCTGGCCGAGCTCACGGGCCTTCGGGCGGCGGGTCCTTGGGAGTGGCAGGCGCCGTACGCGCACGACCCGAGCCGCATGATGACCGCCTACCGACTGGGCATCTCGGGCCAGTTCGAGCGGCTCGGCTGCCGCAACCCGAAGCGGACCTCGCGATTCGGGCGGCGCAGGTATGCGCAGTCGTCGATCAGCGCGAGAGGCGCGACTTTTCGGAAGCACTGCACCGAACACCTGGGATTCGCTCGTATCAAGGCGATCACTGCATATGACGTCGAAGCGGTATATGACGTCGAGGTAGACGGCCCGCATAACTTCCTCGCTGACGGCATCGTGGTTCACAACAGCGAGGTGGTGTATCACCAAATTCGTGAGGATCTCGAAGCTCAGGGTGTGCTCTTCCTCGACACCGACACCGGTCTGCGTGAACACGAGGGCCTGTTCCGTGAGTACTTCGCATCCGCGATTCCTGCCGGAGACAACAAGTTCTCAGCGCTCAACACCGCAGTCTGGTCCGGTGGCTCCTTCATCTACGTGCCAAAGGGCGTCAGGGTCGACATCCCGCTGCAGGCCTACTTTCGGATCAACACCGAGAACATGGGCCAGTTCGAGCGGACGTTGATTATCGCCGATGAGGGGTCATATGTCCATTATACAGAGGGGTGTACCGCCCCGATCTATTCGTCCGATTCATTACATTCTGCAGTTGTAGAGATCATTGTCAAGAAGGACGCGCGGGTTCGGTACACCACGATTCAGAACTGGTCCAACAACGTCTACAACCTGGTGACCAAGCGCGCCATCGCACACGAGGGTGCGGTCATGGAGTGGACCGACGCGAATATCGGATCCAAGGTGACCATGAAGTACCCCGCGGTCTGGATGGTCGGCGAGCACGCCAAGGGCGAGACGCTGTCCCTTGCCTTCGCTGCCGAAGGTCAGCACACGGACTCTGGCGCGAAGATGGTGCACGCGGCTCCGAATACGTCGAGCAACATCGTGAGCAAGTCGGTTGCACAAGGCGGTGGGCGGACGTCGTACCGGGGGCTCGTGCAGGTCAACAAGGGCTCCGAGCACTCCAAGAGCACGGTGAAGTGCGACGCGTTGCTGATCGACTCGATCAGCCGGTCGGACACCTACCCGTACGTCGACGTCCGAGAGGACGACGTGCAGATGGGGCACGAGGCCACGGTCAGCAAGGTGAGCGCGGATCAGCTGTTCTACCTGATGAGCCGCGGCATGACCGAGGACGAGGCGATGGCGATGATCGTGCGCGGGTTCATCGAGCCGATCGCGCGCGAGCTCCCGATGGAGTACGCCCTCGAGCTGAACCGGCTGATCGAGCTACAGATGGAAGGGGCCGTCGGCTGATGAGCCCCGAACCGGCCCCGGCGAGCGTCGCCGGGGAGTCACGCGCGGAGCGCGGCGCGCCGCCGATCGTGTCGGCGGCGTACCGCCGCGTGTCGTTCGACCCGGCCGACTTCCCGATGCCGGCGGGTCGCGAGGAGGAATGGCGGTTCACGCCTCGTCGCCGGATGACCCGGTTGCTCGAGGACACCGCGAGCGACGCGCACCTGAAGTGGACCTCGGACCTGCCCGACGGTGTCGAGCTGGTCGAGTTGGCCGATGATGATCCGCTGCGCACCGCAGTCCCGGCTCCGGTCGACCGCGTCGCGGCGCTCGCACACGCACATTCGGGTGGCGCGATCGCGCTGCGTATCCCGGCCGGTGCCGAGCTCGATCGCCCGGCCGTCGTCGAGCTGCGGGGCTCGACCAGCGAGGAGATCGTCTGGGGCCACGTGATAGTCGAGATCGGCGCCAACGCCAGCGCCACCGTGATCATCGACCACGCGGGCAGCGCGACGTATGGCGCACTGCTGTCGGTGCTCGTCGGTGACGGCGCCCGGCTGACCCTGGTCAGCCTCCAGGACTGGGACGACGACACCGTCCACGTCGAGCAGCAGTCCGTTGCGGTCGGCCGCGACGCGACGTTCACCTCAGCGGTCGTGTCGCTCGGCGGTGACCTGGTCCGGCTCACGCCCACCGTGCACTTCACCGGACCGGGTGGCAACGCCCAACTCCTCGGGCTGTACTTCGCGGATGCCGAGCAGCACCTCGAGCACCGCCTGTTCGTCGACCACAACCAGCCGCACTGCCGCAGCCGGGCGACCTACAAGGGAGCGCTGCAGGGCAACCACGCGCGCACGGTGTGGATCGGCGACGTGCTGATCCGCCGCGATGCGATCGGCACCGACACCTACGAGGAGAACCGCAACCTGCTCCTCACCGACGGGGCGCGCGCCGACTCCGTCCCGAACCTCGAGATCGAGACCGGTGAGGTCATCGGCGCCGGTCATGCGAGCACGACCGGACGTTTCGACGACGAGCAGCTGTTCTACCTGATGGCGCGGGGGATCACCGAGTCCGAGGCGCGCCGGCTCGTCGTACGCGGCTTCTTCACCGATATCGTTGACCGGATCGGTGTGCCCGAGGTGCGCGACCGCCTGGTCGCGGCGGTCGAGCGCGAGCTCGGTGCGTCCACATGATGCGCGGCTACGTCCGGGTGTGCGGGCTGTCCGACCTGCTCGACAACCGCCCGCTTCACGTCGACATCCGGCACACGCCGGTCTGCGTCGTACGCACCGATGGCGAGGTCCTGGCGCTGCTCGACGAGTGCTCGCATGCAGAGGTGGCGCTCTCCGACGGTGACGTCGAGGCCGGCACCGTCGAGTGCTGGCTGCATGGATCGCGCTTCGACCTTCGGACCGGCAAGCCCACCGGCCTGCCGGCCACCGAGCCCGTTCCCGTCTTTCCCGTACACGTCGACGGCGACGAGGTCTACGTCGCCGTGAAGGAGTAACGCGCAATGGCAACGCTGGAGATCAAGAACCTGCACGTCGAGGTCGCCGGTGAGGGCGAGGGCGACGCGCCCCGGGAGATCCTCAGCGGCGTCGACCTCACGGTGAAGCAGGGCGAGACGCACGCGATCATGGGCCCGAACGGCTCCGGCAAGTCCACGCTCGCCTACTCGATCGCGGGACATCCGCGCTACCGGGTGACCGACGGCAGCGTGACCCTCGATGGCGCCGACGTGCTTTCGATGACCGTGGACGAACGAGCCCGGGCCGGGCTGTTCCTCGCCATGCAGTACCCGGTCGAAGTGCCGGGAGTGAGCGTCACGAACTTCCTCCGTACGGCGGTCACCGCGGTCACCGGCGAGGCGCCGAAGCTCCGCACCTGGACCAGGGAGCTCAACGAGGCGTTCGACCGGCTGGCGATCGACCCGTCGTTCCTGCAACGCTCGATCAACGAGGGCTTCTCGGGCGGTGAGAAGAAGCGCTTCGAGGTGCTCCAGCTCGAGCTGCTCAAGCCGAAGATCGCGATTCTGGACGAGACCGATTCGGGGCTCGACGTCGACGCGCTGCGGATCGTGTCGGCCGGCGTCAACCGGATCCGCGAAGCGGGCACGATCGGCACCCTGCTGATCACCCACTACACGCGGATTCTCAACTACATAAAGCCCGACTACGTGCACGTCTTCGTCGGCGGCCGCATCGTCGAGGAAGGCGGTCCGGAGCTCGCCGACACGCTCGAGGCCGAGGGCTACGAGAAGTGGGCGGGGAGATGACCTACGACGTCGAGGTCGTCCGCAAGGACTTCCCGATCCTGCAGCGGGAGGTTCGTCCCGGCGTACCGCTCGTCTACCTCGACAGTGCCGCCACTGCCCAGAAGCCGCTCGCGGTGCTCGACGCGATGCGCGACTACAACGAGCACCACAACGCCAACGTCCATCGCGGCATTCACACTCTCGCCGAGGAAGCGACCGCGCTCTACGAGGATGCCCGAGCAAAGGTTGCGGCCTTCGTCAACGCACCCGACCCGCGCGAGATCGTGTTCGCAAAAAACTCGTCAGAGGCGCTGAACCTGATGGCCCACGTGCTGCCGTTCGGCGCGGGCGACGAGGTCGTCATCACCGAGATGGAGCATCACTCCAACATCGTCCCGTGGCAGCTCGCCTGCCAGCGCGCCGGCGCGACGTTGAAGTGGGTCGGCCTCACCGAAGACGGCCGGCTCGACCTCGCGGACCTGGACCGAGTGATCACCGACCGCACCAAGGTGGTCGCGTTCGTCCACCAGTCCAACCTGCTCGGCACCGTGAACCCGGTCGATGCCGTCGTCGCGCGAGCTCGCGCCGTCGGCGCCTACACCGTGCTCGACGCCTCGCAGTCCGTGCCGCACTCGCCGGTCGACGTCGCGGCCCTGGGGGTCGACGCTGTGGCGTTCACCGGCCACAAGATGTGCGGCCCGACCGGCATCGGTGCGCTCTGGGCCCGCCTCGACCTGCTCGAGCAGCTGCCCCCGTTCCTCGGCGGCGGCGAGATGATCGACGAGGTCACGATGTCCGGCTCGACCTTCGCGCCGCCGCCGCACAAGTTCGAGGCGGGCACGCCGCCGATCGCACAGGCGGTCGGTCTCGGTGCCGCCGTGGACTACCTGTCGGCGCTCGGCATGCCGGCGGTTCATGCGCACGAGCAGGCGTTGACGGCGTACCTGCTCGACGGGGTGCAGACCGTGCCTGGGCTGCGCGTGATCGGTCCGACCACCACCGAGCATCGCGGGGGAGCCGTCTCGTTCGTCATGGACGGCATCCACCCGCACGATGTCGGGCAGGTTCTGGACCAGTACGGCGTTGCAGTCCGGGTGGGACATCACTGCGCACGGCCGGCCTGCCTGCGTTACGGCGTACCGGCGACCTCGAGGGCGTCGCTCCACCTTTACAGCAACGTCAACGACGTCGACGCTTTGGTCGACGGGCTCGGCCGGGTCAGGGGCTTCTTCGGATGACCGCACCTCACGTCGAGTCGCTCTACCAGGAGATCATCCTGGACCACTACCGATCGCCGCATCACAAGGGTTTGCGCGAGCCGTTCGAGTCCGAGGTCTATCACCTCAACCCGACCTGCGGCGACGAGATCACGCTGCGGGTGCATCTCGACGACGGGACCGTTGCGGACGTCTCCTACGAAGGCCAGGGCTGCTCGATCTCGCAGGCATCGGCGAGCGTCATGACGGATCTCGTCATCGGTAAGCCCGTGGACGAGGCCCTCGCGGTCCACGCCGAGTTCCTTCGACTGATGCAGTCGAAGGGCGAGGTCGAGCCGGATGAGGACGTGTTGGAGGACGCTGTCGCCTTCGCCGGGGTGTCGCGCTACCCGGCCCGGGTCAAATGCGCGCTGCTGGCCTGGATGGCGTGGAAGGATGCGACCGCGCAGGCCGTCGACGGAGGAATCGAATGAGCGACCCGACCACCACCCCGACCGGAGCGTCGTCCGCCCCGACCGTCGACGACGTCTACGAGGCGATGCACGACGTCGTCGACCCCGAGCTCGGCATCAACGTCGTCGACCTCGGCCTGCTCTATGGCGTCACCCTCGACGACGACAACAAGGCCGTGCTCGACATGACGCTCACGAGTGCCGCCTGCCCGCTGACCGACGTCATCGAGGACCAGGCCGCGGCCGCGCTCGACGGGCTGACCAATGGGCTGGTGATCAACTGGGTCTGGATGCCCCCGTGGGGCCCGGACAAGATCACCGATGAGGGGCGTCAACAGCTGCAGGCACTGGGCTTCCGGGTCTGACCTGCGCGGCGATCGCCCGGCCGGCCGCGATCGCTCCGACTACTGCAATACCGGCACTCATCAGATCGCCGATGGTGACCGCCGTACGGATGTGGGCGAGCCCGAACGCGGTGACGAGCGCGCCGACCGCCGCGATTCCGATGATGCTTCCGGTCATGTCGCTGATCTGAAGCGCCGCGGAGTTCATGCCCTGCGCTTCGTTCGGCGAGAGGTCCAGCATCAGCACCGAAATCGTCGGCATTGCGATGCCCATGCCGGCCCCGGCGATCGCCCAGATCGGCACCGCGAGCCACAGGCTTGCCCGGGGCGCGGCGACCGCGACCAGGAGTGCGACACCGACCGCCACGGCGCCGAACCCGACCCGCATCACCGACACCTGGTGGCGCCGGCGCCGCCCCTGCCACCAGGAGCCGATCGACCAGCCGATCGCGCCCAGAGTCAGCGGGATGCCGACGACGCGCGGCGTGCCGTGGTGCAGCCGGGTGAGGGTCAGCGGCAGGTAGGCCTCCGCCCCGAAGAACCCGCAGGTGAGGATTCCGCGCAGCACGATGACGGTCGGCAGCCCGCGGGCGAGGCGGAACGCACCGCGCGGCAGGATCGCGCGCAGCGGGGCGATACCCAGTGCGAGGCCGGCCGCGATCAACAGCAGGCTCCACCAGTCGACGATCTCGGCCGCGACCTGGAGCAGCCCGAGTGCCGCGGACAGCATCAACCCGCGGGCGATGCCGCTGCGTCCCGGTGTCTCACCCTGCCTGGCTACCGGGATCCGCCGCAGGACCGGCACGAGCAGGGCGGCGCCCGCGATCGCCAACGGCGCGATGCCGCCGAAGACCCATCGCCACCCGACCGTCGAAGCGACGAAACCCGCGACCGCAGGACCGACGAGGGACGGCACCACCCACGCCGCGCTCAGCGCGGCAAAGACCTTCGGGTGCAGCTCCTCGGGAAAGGCCCGCGCGACGACGACGTACGCCGCCACGATCATCGCTCCGCCACCGAGTCCCTGGAGCACGCGCCCGGCGAGAAACACGCCGATGTCGGGGGCGGTCGAGGCCACCAGGAGCCCGGCGGCAAAGAAACCCAGCCCGCCGAGCAGGGACGGCGACGGTCCGTGCCGGTCGCAGCGCCGTCCGGCGTCGACCATGCCGACCACGTCCGCGAGCAGGTACGCCGTGAACCCCCAGCTGTAGAGGCGCAGGCCGTGCAGGTCGCGGACCACCGTCGGCATCACCGTCGCCACCGACATCGCCTCGACCGCGACCACCGTGATGACCGTGACCAGACCGATCACCGGCATCCGGTGGGCGGGATCGCGCAGCGACCGGGCCGTCCTGGCGCCGGGCGGCGATGCGGTAGCGGTCATGACCCGCCCACGGTATTCGCGCCGTACGGAACGCATGGCCCACAGGTGTTGCTGGAGCGACCCAGATGGCCCATGGGTGTCGTGCGTGGTTCGGGCCTGCGAGTGGCTAGGTGCTCAGCTCGGAGACGACCTCGGGTTGGGCGGTGACCGGGCAGGCTTCGTGCTGGAGCAACCCGTAGGCGGTCCGCCGGACGATGTCGTGCGGAGCGATCCAGGCGAAGCAGCGCGGGCAGATGGCGTCGGTGTCGACGTGCATCACGTTCGTCGTGAAGTCGAAGCCGGGCGGCGTCTGGCGGCCGTTGGGCATCAGCATGGCGAGCTTCGCCCAGCTGATGTTGCGGGCCATGACACCTCCCCGTTCCGGGCCAATCCTGCCGGGTTCGGGTCCAAAACGGGTCGACGCCACGGTCACATCTCGGTCACCCTTCGGTTACGACGCCCGCCGTACACTGACTGCCATGTCGATCACGGACTAGCGGGGCCCACGCTCGCGCCCGCCTGTCCTCGTCGACCTTCAGGAGTTCCCTGTGCTCACCGCCACTGCCGTCGAGCTGCGTGCGGGCGCCCGCCTGCTGCTGGAGAATGCGACATTCCGGGTCGGATCGGGCGACCGGATCGGGCTGGTGGGCCGCAACGGAGCCGGCAAGACCACCCTGGCCGCTGTGCTGGCCGGCGAACGGTTGCCGGCTTCGGGAACGGTCGAGCGGCGGGGCTCGGTCGGTTACCTGCCGCAGGACCCCCGCACCGGCGATCTCGACGTCCTGGCCCGCGACCGGGTCCTGTCCGGTCGTGGTCTCGACACCGTGATGGCGGACCTGCGTGCGGCTGAGCACGCGATGGCCGACGGGGAGTCCAAGGCGATCGCGAGGTACGGCGTGGCCCAGGAGCGGCTGCACGTGCTGGGCGGGTACGCCGCCGAGTCCGAGGCTGCCTCGGTGGCCGCCAGCCTGGGCTTGCCGGACCGAGTGATGGGTCAGCCGCTGCGCACGCTGTCCGGCGGCCAGCGGCGCCGGGTCGAGCTGGCCCGGATCCTGTTCAGCGGCGCCGACACGTTGCTCCTGGACGAGCCGACGAACCACCTCGATGCCGACTCGATCGTGTGGCTGCGGGAGTTCCTGCGGTCGCACAAGGGCGGCCTGGTGGTGATCAGCCACGACGTCGACCTGCTCGACGTGACCGTCAACAAGGTGTTTCATCTCGACGCCACGCGTGCGGTGCTCGACCTCTACAACGTCGGTTGGCGGGCCTACCTCGACCAGCGCGAGACCGACGAGCGCCGGCGCCGGCGTGAGCGGGCGAACGCCGAGAAGAAGGCGGCCGCGCTCAACGCGCAGGCCGACCGCATGCGAGCCAAGGCCACCAAGGCAGTCGCCGCCCAGCAGATGGCCAAGCGAGCCGAGCGACTCCTCGCCGGCCTCGAGGACGTGCGCAAGTCCGAGAAGGTGGCCCGGCTGCGCTTCCCGGACCCTGCTCCGTGCGGCCGCGTGCCGCTCACCGCGAGCGGCTTGTCGAAGTCCTACGGCTCGCTCGAGGTGTTTACCGACGTCGACCTTGCGATCGACCGCGGGAGCCGCGTAGTCGTACTCGGCCTCAACGGCGCGGGCAAGACCACCCTGCTGCGGCTGCTGTCCGGGCTCGAGCCAGCCGACACCGGCACCGTCGACCCCGGCCACGGCCTGCGACTCGGCTACTACGCGCAGGAGCACGAGACCCTGGACCCATCCGCGTCGGTGCTCGCGAACCTCGCCGCCGCGGCCCCGGCACTGTCCGAGGGCGACCTGCGGACGGTGCTCGGCTCGTTCCTGTTCAGTGGTGAAACGGTGAGTCAGCCCGCGGGCACGCTGTCCGGGGGCGAGAAGACCCGCCTGGCGCTCGCCCTGCTCGTCGTGTCGAGCGCCAACGTCTTGCTGCTCGACGAGCCGACGAACAACCTCGACCCCGCCAGCCGCGACCAGGTCCTCGGCGCGCTGCGTTCCTATCGCGGCGCGATCGTACTGGTCACGCACGACGAGGGTGCGGTCGAGGCACTGGACCCCCAGCGCGTGCTGCTGCTTCCGGACGGCGTCGAGGATCACTGGAGTGCGGAACTCGCCGATCTGGTCGCGCTGGCGTAGATCTTCTCCCGCTGGGCAAGGTGATATGTGTTGAAGGGGAGACGGGGGAAGTGGGAGGTGCAACGGTGGCCGAGCTGAAAAAGGGCAGTCGGGTGACGGGCGTCGAGCGCGACAAGCTCTCGACCGGCCTGAAGAGGAAGTACGACAACGGCGCGAGCATTCGCGAGCTTGCGGCGACGACCGGACGCTCCTACGGCTTCGTCCACCGGGTGCTCAGCGAGGCCGGCGTCAACTTGCGCGGCCGTGGCGGCGCAACGCGCGGGAAGCGGTAACCGCTGAACGGGGGTGCGTCGTCGGGGGGCGATACGACGACGGGTGGCGTTCGGTTCGAGGTTGACGGCGAGATCGCACGAGTGACGTTGTGTCGCCCTGACCGGCGCAACGCGCAGACGCCGGCGACCTGGCTGGCCCTCGCAGAGTTCGGCACTACGGTGCCCGCCGACGTGCGGGTCGTCGTCGTCACCGGCGAGGGACCGTCGTTCAGCGCCGGCATCGACCGACGGATGTTCACGGCGGATGGCGTGCCCGGCGAAGGATCGATGGGTGACATCCTCGGTCGCGACGACGAGACCGCCGCCGAGGTGATCGCGTCGTACCAAGCGGGCTTCACCTGGTTGCGCCGGCCCGAGTTCGTCTCGGTCGCCGCCGTGCGGGGGCATGCGGTCGGTGCGGGTTTTCAGTTGGCGCTGGCCTGCGATCTGCGGGTCGCCGCCGAGGACGCGATGTTCACCATGGCTGAGCCGACCCTCGGACTGGTGCCGGACCTCGGCGGCACGCAGCTGCTCGTGCAACTGGTCGGGTACGCCCGTGCGCTAGAGATCTGTGCAACGGGACGGCGCTTCTCCGCGGCCGAGGCGTCGCTGGCAGGAATGGTCAACCTGGTCGTGCCGGACCACCAGCTTTCCGCCGCCATCGACGACCTTGTCGGTGCGCTGTTGAGCACGAGCCGGGATGCAGTCGTAGCCACCAAACGGTTGTTGCTCGATGCACCGGAGCGCGGCTTTGCGGAGCAGCTGCGCGCCGAGCGGGAGGCGCAGGTGCATCGGCTGCGGGCGCTCGGCGCACCCGACAGCGGCTAAAGTCGAGGTCGTGGATCTTGCTCTCAATCCCGAACAGGAAGCGACCCGCCGCGCCGTGCGCGAGTGGGTCGACGCCGTCGTCGCGCCCCAGGCGATTCGCAACGATCGCGAGGAGCGGTTCCCGCAGGAGGCGCTCGACGGGCTGATCCGCGATGGCTGGATCGGCCTCACGATCCCCGAGCAGTACGGCGGCGGCGGGGCGGACCCGCTCACCTACTGCCTCGTCATCGAAGAGCTGGGTCGTGGCGACGCAAACGTCCGCTCGATCCTGTCGGTGCATCTCGGTCTGGTGGGCGGATCAATCGACCGCTGGGGAAGCGAGGAGCAGAAGGAGTACTGGCTGCCGAAGATGGCCGCCGGCGAGGCGCTCGGCTGCTTCTGTCTCACCGAACCCGACCACGGGTCGGATCCGGCGTCATTGGAGTCGACCGCCGTTCGGGAGGGCGACTCCTACCGACTCAACGGGTCGAAGATCTTCATCACGAACGGCGACCTCGCTGGCGTCGCGCTGGTGATGGCGCGCACCGGCGGCCCCGGAGCCCGCGGCGTGTCCGCGTTCCTCGTGCCCTGTGACACCCCGGGCTTCACGCCGAAGCCGATCCACGGCAAGTTGGGCCTGCGGTCCTGCGACACGGCCGAGATCGCGCTCGACGACGTGGTCGTGCCGGCCTCGGCCTTGCTCGGCCAGGAGGGCGACGGCATCAAGGTCGCGCTGTCCGCGCTCGACGACGGCCGGATGTCGCTCGCCGCGTCGTGCACCGGGCTCGCCCAGAACGCCCTAGAGGTCATGTCGTCGTACTCCAAGCAACGCGAGCAGTTCGGCAAGCCGATCGCGAGCTTCCAGCTCGTGCAGGAGCTGATTGCGGACACTGCGGTCGAGGTCGATGCCGCCCGGCTGCTGACCTGGCGGGTGGCCGACCTGAAGACGCGCGGCGAGAAGTACACGCTCGCGGCCTCGATGGCGAAGTACTACGCATCGGAGGCGTCGGTGCGAGCGGCGAACGCGGCGGTGCAGGTGCACGGTGGCTACGGCTACGTCGACGAGTTCATCGTCGGCAAGCTGCTGCGCGACGCTCGGGTCACGACGTTGTATGAAGGCACGTCCCAGGTGCAGAAGCTGCTCATCGGCCGCGCGGTGACCGGCGTCTCGGCGTTCTGATCCGGCTACGCTCGGCCTGACGGGGACTCGCCGGCGACGCCGGCAGATCGATGGGGAGGGGCCGGTGAAACGCTTTCGCTCGCATGCACTCGTCGCCTGCGTCATTGCGCTCGCGGTGTTGCTCATCCTGTTCACCCACTCGATCCGGGTCCGGCTCGAATGGGGCACCGGCGGATTCATCCTCGGACTGCTGGCCGGCGGGGTGATGACGCTGGACCTTCGCCACCACCGCAAGGTCAAGGCCCGCGAAGACGCGGCATCCCCGCTGCACTGACCCTCTCGTCGGCGGATCGCGAGCGGCACCGCGCCGGCCCTTGACCTCATCGGCTTCAGGAGGCGGGCCGCCTAGCCGGAGCCGACGGTCGAGTTGTTGATCAGGACCGCGTTCAGGTCGCCTTCTCCGGTCTGGGTGGTCGCGCTCGAGTTGGCGTCGATACAGGTGATCGAGGGAGACTGCCCCCGTCAGAGTTCGGTGCGTAGGGCCCAGAGCAGGGGAAAGAAGCGCAGGTCGCGGCGGTCGCGCAGGTAGCCGACGCCGATCGAGCCGCCGGTGCCGGCCTTGTAGCCGATCTGCCGCTCGACCACGGTCGCGTGCAGCGCCCGCCACTGGGCGGACAGCTCGTCGTGCGACACCAGACCTTCGGCGACGTCCCAGAGCTCTCCGTACGACGCCCGGTCCCGCGCGACGGTGAGCAGCGCGGCGCGCACCTCGTCGTCGGTGCCGACGGCCATCCCATGCGCTGACAACGCGCGCAGATAGCCGTCCCACAGCGAAGGTTCGTCGAGGCGGCGTTGCAGGCGAGCGCGTTCCTCGGCGGTGGCCGACCGCAGCCGGCTCAGCACCGCCGGGTCCTTGAGCCCGGACAGGAACTCGAGCTCGCGGTACTGCACCGACTGGAAGCCCGAGGCCGGTGCCAGCAGCTGGCGGAAGTCGAGGAAGTCCTGCGGCGTCATCGTCTCGAGCACCGGCAGCTGGGCGATCAGCACCGACTCGATCTGCGTCACGCGTCCGAGCCGGTGTCGCGCGGTCCAGAGCGCGCCCGCGCCGGGCTCGAGCAGTAGGTCGCGAACCGTGGTCAGCTCGTGCAGGATCTGTTTGAACCACAGCTCGTAGACCTGATGGATCGTGATGAACAGCAGCTCGTCGTGCGCCGGAGGGTCCGACTCGGGCACCTGCTGCGACAGCAGCACGTCGAGATGCAGGTAGCCGCCGTACGACAGCCGGCCGCCCTGCTCGCCGAACTGGGTGCTCATGACCGCAGCGTAGGGGAGCCTTCGCACTAATCTCGGGAAGCGATGACTGTCCAGCGGTGTTTGGACCACAGGAGGCAGCCGTCGTGGTCATGAACAGCAGCTGGCACATCGCTGCGTCGTATCGTCGCGACCCGTCGGTCACCGAGCAGAAGCTGCCGCCCGGGACGGTACGCCGGATCGTGCGGTTCGCCGCGCCCTACCGCCGTCAGCTGGTCTACTTCCTGATCCTCATCGTGCTCGATGCGGTCATCGGCGCGATCAACCCGTTGATCTACCGGGCCATCATCGACCAGGGAATCGGCCATCACCGGCTCGGGCTCACCGAGCTGCTGGCCGGCCTCATCGCCGTACTTGCCCTGCTCGACGCCGCCGACTCGCTCGCCAACCGGTGGTACTCGGCGCGGATCGGTGAGGGCCTGATCTACGACATGCGCTCACAGGTCTTCGAGCACATCCAGCGGATGCCGATCGCGTTCTTCACCCGGACACAGACCGGTGCGCTGATCAGCCGGATCAACAACGACGTGCTCGGCGCCCAGCAGGCATTCACCGGAACCCTGTCGAACGTGGTCAGCAACCTGATCAGCGTGATGATCGTCCTCGCAACGATGTTCTACCTCTCCTGGCCGATCACCCTGATCGCGCTCATCCTGCTTCCGCTGTTCGTCGTCCCGGCTCGGATGATGTCCGGGCGGCTGCAGCGCATCACCCGCGAGAGCTACGTGCTCAACGCCGACATGTCCGCGCAGATGTCGGAGCGGTTCAACGTCGCCGGCGCCCTGCTCGTGAAGCTGTTCGGCCGTCCCGCGGACGAAGCCGGCTTGTTCCGCACCCGCGCTCGGCGCGTGGCGGACATCGGGGTCACGCAGGCGATGTATGCGCGGGTGTTCCTGGTCTCACTGTCTTTGGTCGCCGCGCTTGCGACCGCGCTCGTGTACGGCCTCGGCGGCCGGTTCGCGATCCAGGGCTCGTTGACGATCGGCACCGTGGTGGCTCTGTCGGCGTACCTCAGCCGGCTCTACGGTCCCTTGACGTCGCTCTCGAACGTCCAGGTCGACGTCATGACCGCGCTGGTCAGCTTCGACCGGGTCTTCGAAGTGCTCGACCTCGAGCCGTCGATCCAGGACGCGCCGGACGCGATCGAGCTCCCGGCCGAGAGGAACCACGCGGTCAGCATCGAGTTCGAACACGTCGACTTCCGCTACCCGACGGCGGCGGAGGTCTCACTTGCATCGCTCGAGTCGGTCGCGGTGCTCGACAACGCGCCCGAGCGCCAGGTGCTCTTCGACGTCTCGTTCCGTGCCGAGCCGGGGCAGCTGGTCGCGCTCGTCGGTCCCTCGGGAGCCGGGAAGACGACGATCTCCCAGCTGGTCACGCGGATGTACGACGTGCAAGCCGGATCTGTGCGGGTCGGCGAGCACGACGTTCGCGCTGTGACACTGGCATCGCTGCGCAGCGCGGTCGGCGTCGTCACGCAGGACGCGCACATGTTCCACGACACGATCCGCGAGAACCTGACGTACGCGAAGCCGGACGTGACCGAGGCCGAGATCTGGGACGTCGTCGACGCAGCACAGATCGGCGACCTGATCCGCTCCTTGCCGGATGGCCTGGACACCCTGGTCGGTGACCGCGGCTACCGGCTCTCCGGTGGCGAGAAGCAACGGCTGGCGATCGCCCGGCTGTTGCTGAAGGCGCCGTCGGTCGTCGTGCTCGACGAGGCGACCGCCCATCTCGACTCCGAGTCGGAGGTCGCGGTGCAGCGCGCACTCGCGACCGCCTTGTCCGGACGGACGTCGCTGGTCATCGCCCACCGGCTGTCCACCGTGCGCGAGGCCGACCAGATCCTGGTCGTGGACGAGGGCCGCATCGTCGAGCGCGGCACCCACGAGCAGCTGATCGAGGCCGGCGGGCTGTACGCCGAGCTGTACCGCACGCAGTTCGAGCGGCAGGGCAGCAGCGCCCCGGGGGACGCGGAGTACGCCGCGCCGCTGGTCGAGGATCCGATCGGATAGGCGGATTTTCGCGCCGTACGACGATTCGCTTCCGGGCCGAGCGGTTCGGCACCGTTAGTCTTCGACCATGCCTGAGAAGTCGGAGTACAGCCCCGGCTCACCGTGCTGGATCGACGTCTCGTCCTCCGACGTCGAGGAGTCGCTGGAGTTCTACTCCGG
Source organism: Mycobacteriales bacterium (assembly GCA_035504215.1). Lineage (NCBI taxonomy): Bacteria > Bacillati > Actinomycetota > Actinomycetes > Mycobacteriales > Mycobacteriales bacterium. The sequence goes on along the minus strand of DATJSI010000013.1, from coordinate 10,501 downwards.
CCTGTTCGGCTGGGAAGGCCAGGAGCAGGGACCGGAGTCGGGCGGTTACGTGATCTGCACGCTGGGCGGCCGCACGGTCGCCGGCATCGCGCCGATCATGGACGACGACCACCCGCCGCGGTGGTCCGTCTATGTCTGCACCTCGGACATCGACGCCACGACCACGGCGGTGAAAGAGGCGGGTGGCACCGTCGTCGGCGGCCCGCTGGACGTCTTCGAGGCCGGTCGGATGGCGGTCTTCCACGACTCCACCGGCGGGGAGATCACCGCGTGGCAGCCCAACCAGCATCACGGCTCGGAGCTGGTCAACGAGCCCAACGCATGGAGCTGGTCAGAGCTGCTCGGCCGGGACCTCGACGCCGCTGCGGCGTTCTACGAAGCGGTCTTTGCGTGGGGCATCCGTCGCGGCGACGACTACAGCGAATGGCAGTTCGAGGGGCAGAGCATCGGCGGTTTCATGGCGATGCCGGAGATCGCCCCGGTCGAGGTGCCGCCCATGTGGTTGCCCTACATCGAGGTGGACCGGCTCGAGACCACGACCCAGCGCGCGGTCGAGCTCGGTGGCAGCGTCCGCATGCCGCCGAGTGAATACCCGGGCGGCCGGTACGCCGTCATCAACGACGTGCACGGTGCCGGGCTCGGCCTGTTGAAGCCGACTCCGCCGGACTGACAGACCCGGGGCAGACGTCCGGCCGCTGGCTAGAGCATGCGCAGGGCGCCGCCGTCCACCGGGATGACGCACCCAGTGACGTAGGACGCTGCCGGCGAGAGCAGGAAGGCTGCTGCGCGGCCGAACTCCTCAGGCTGCCCGAACCGGCGCAGCGGGATCGTGGTGGCGATGGCGTCGCGGTCGATGGGATCCGGCGTGGTCTCGAGCGTGCGTCCGGTGAGGACCCTGCCGGGCAGCAGCCCGAGCACGCGGATGCCGCTCGGGCCGACCTCGTCGGCCAGCTGCTTGGCCCACATGGCCAGGCCTGGACGCAGGCCGTTCGAGATCTCGAGATTGTGTACCGGTGTCTTGGCCGTGGTCGACAGCACGAAGCCGATCACGCCGCCTTCGCCGAGCCGAGGCAGGACGGCGCGGGCAATCCGCACCGCGCCGAGGAAGACCGACTCGAAGGCGGCGCGCCACTGCTCGTCGCTGGCGCCGAGAACGGTGGTCGGGGGCGGGCCGCCGACGCTCACCAGTGCGCCGTCGAGCCGATCCCATCGCTCGATGGCGGCAGCGGCCAGCCGATCACCCGTGTCCGGATCGGAATTGTCGGCGACCACTCCCGAGGCGTTCGCCGCGCCGAGCCGCTCGACCGCCGCCTGCACCGATTCGGTCCGTCGTGACGAGACCACCACGCGCGCGCCGTCCGCAACCAGGGCCGAAGCGGCCGCGTAGCCGAGGCCGCTCGTGCCGCCGGTGACGACGTACACCCGATCGCGCAGGCCCAGGTCCACGGCCGCAGCCTCTCAGCCCGCGGGCTGGAGCAGCGAGCGCAGCACGTACTGCAGGATGCCGCCGTGCCGGTAGTACTCCTGCTCGCCGGCGGTGTCGATCCGCACCGTTGCGGTGAACGTCTTGTCGTCCGCCTTGACGGTCAGCTCGCGCGGCACCCGGTCGACGCCGGCCAGGCCGGTGATCTCGAAGGTCTCCTCGCCGGTGAGACCGAGGGACTCGCGTGTCTCGCCGTCGGAGTACTGCAGCGGGAGCACGCCCATCCCGATCAGGTTGGAGCGATGGATCCGCTCGAAGGACTCCGCAATCACGGCACGAACGCCGAGCAACATCGTGCCCTTCGCCGCCCAGTCTCGGGATGACCCCGAGCCGTACTCCTTACCCGCGAGAACGACCAGCGGTACGTCGTCGGCGAGGTAGCGCTCGGCGGCGTCGAAGATCGAGGTCTCGTCCCCGTCCGGGAGGTGCCTGGTGACACCACCCTCGGTTCCCGGAGCGAGCTGGTTGCGCAGGCGGATGTTGGCGAAGGTCCCGCGGATCATCACCTCGTGGTTGCCGCGCCGGGACCCGTAGGAGTTGAAGTCCCTCTGCTCGACGCCGTGCTCGGTGAGATACCGCCCGGCGGGGGAGTCCTTCTTGATGCTGCCGGCCGGCGAGATGTGGTCAGTCGTCACGCTGTCGCCGAGGATCGCGAGCACGCGCGCGCCCACGATGTCGGTGATCGGCGCCGGCTCTGCAGGCATTCCGTCGAAGTATGGGGGCCGCCGCACGTACGTCGACGAATCCGCCCACTCGAAGGCGTCACCCGACGGCACCGACAGGCTCCTCCACCGCTCGTCGCCGGCAAAGACGTCGGAGTACGACGTGGTGAACCCGGATGACGCGACGGTCTCGTTGATGACGTCCTGGACCTCGCGCGGCGACGGCCACAGGTCGGTGAGGAACACGTCGTTGCCCTCCGCGTCCTGGCCGATCGGGTCCTCGAGCAGGTTGATGTCCATGGTGCCGGCGAGCGCATAGGCAACGACGAGCGGCGGCGAGGCGAGGTAGTTCATCTTCACCTCGGGGTTGATGCGGCCCTCGAAGTTCCGGTTACCGGAAAGGACCGAGACAACCGCGAGGTCATTGGCGTTGACCGCCTCGCTCACCTCGGGAATCAGCGGGCCGGAGTTGCCGATACAGGTCGTGCAGCCGTAGCCGACCAGGCCGAACCCGAGCTTGTCGAGGTACGGCGTGAGACCGGCCTTCTCGTAGTAGTCGGAGACGACTTTCGAGCCGGGCGCGAGCGAGGTCTTCACCCACGGCTTGGGGTGCAACCCGCGCTCGACGGCGTTCTTCGCGAGCAGGCCGGCGCCGACCATGACGAACGGGTTCGACGTGTTCGTGCACGAGGTGATCGCGGCAACGACGACGGCGCCGTGGTCGATCGTGACCTCCGCACCGTCGATCGTGATCGCCACGGGGTTGCTCGGCCGGTCGCTTGCGGCGACCGTCGATGGCTCGCGCGGCCCGTCATCGGCGCCGTCGTGGTCGACCGCCGGCGGGTCGCTTGCCGGGAAGGACTCGCGCGAGCCCTCGTTGGCACCGTTGTCGTTCGGGTCCTCGTCGGCGTACTCGCCGAGCACCGCCCGGAAGCAGTCCTTGCCGTTGCGGACCGGCACTCGGTCCTGGGGCCGTTTCGGGCCGGCCAGCGAGGGCTCGACCGTGGACAGGTCGAGCTCGAGCTGCTCGGAGTATGCCGGCTCGTGATCGGGGTCGTGCCAGAGCCCTTGCGCCTTCGCGTACGCCTCGACCAGCTCGACCTGCTCTGCGGGCCGACCGGTAAGCCGCAGGTACGTGAGGGTCTCGTCGTCGATCGGGAAGATCGCACAGGTAGAGCCGTACTCCGGGCTCATGTTGCCGATCGTCGCCCGGTTGGCGAGCGGCACGGCAGCCACCCCCGGGCCGTAGAACTCGACGAACTTCCCGACTACGCCGCGCTTGCGCAGCGTCTCGGTGATCGTCAGCACCAGGTCGGTCGCCGTGGTGCCATCGGGTTGCTCGCCGTAGAGCTTGAAGCCGACCACGCGGGGAATCAGCATCGACACCGGCTGGCCGAGCATCGCCGCCTCGGCCTCGATGCCGCCAACGCCCCAGCCGAGGACACCAAGGCCGTTGATCATCGTGGTGTGCGAGTCGGTGCCGACCACAGTGTCGGGGTAGGCGAGACCGTCCTTGTCGAAGACGACCCGGGCGAGGTACTCGAGGTTGACCTGGTGCACGATGCCGGTGTCGGGCGGCACCACGGTGAAGTCGTTGAACGCGTTCTGCCCCCACCGCAGGAACTGGTAGCGCTCCTGGTTGCGCTCGAACTCCAGCGCCGCGTTGCGCTCGAAGGCATCCGGAGCGCCGAAGACGTCGACGATCACCGAGTGGTCGATCACGAGCTCGGTCGGCACGAGTGGGTTGATCTTCTTCGGGTCGCCGCCGAGTGCCTGCATCGCCTCACGCATCGCGGCGAGGTCGACGACGCACGGCACGCCGGTGAAGTCCTGCATGACCACCCGGGCCGGCGTGAACTGGATCTCGGTGTCGGGCTCGGCGCTCGGATCCCATCCCGCGAGCGCGCGAACCTGCTCGGCGGTGACGTTGTGGCCGTCCTCGTTGCGCAGCAGGTTCTCCAGAAGCACCTTGAGGCTGTAGGGGAGCCGCGCGCTGCCGTCCACCGCGTCGAGCTGGTAGATCGCGAGATCGCGCCCACCGACCGCCAACGTCGTACGAGCGTCGAAGCTGTTCTCGGCGGTCATGAGTGCACTCCTCGGTCAGCGGTGGTTCGGGTCGGGTGCCGGGCCGGCGGGCGCTTCGCGGACCGCCTGCTCGGCGAGATCGAGAATCGCGTCGAGATGCTGCACCGGCATGCCGGTCGCGAGCTGCGCGACCAGGCCGTCGTAGGCAAGCAACAGGAACGCCGCGAGAGTCTCGATCGGTACGTCGTCGCGCACGACGCCGGCATCGCGCTGGCGGGCGAGCCGGGCCTGCGTGGCGCGCGTGATCGAGCGCAGGTGGTGCTGCCAGAGGGCGGCGAACTGCGGGTCCGTCCGCACCCGGCGCGATACCTCGAGCTGGACGCCGAGCCAGCCGGCGTCCTTGTCGCGCAGCTTGTGCATGGCTCCCACCAGGCCGAAGTCGTCGACCAGCGTCGCGACCTCTTCGGCGTCCTCCTGAGCGAGCGCCAGGAACAGCGCATCCTTGTCGGCGAAGTGGTGGAAGATCGCGCCGCGCGACAGCCCGGTGGCCTCCTCCAACCGGCGGACGGTGGCGCCTTCGTAGCCATAGGCGGCAAATGCCCGCCGGGCGCCCTCCAGAACCCGCCGCCGGGTGGCCTCGAGACGCTCCGGGCTCACCTTCGGCATGAAGCGACGTTACCAAACCGTACGTCCGTCTTGCAATACTGCCCTGGCGATCACGCTGCGGCTGGACCCGCCATGATGCGGGGATGCATCCGATCGACTGGCTGCGCCGGCGCGACAGCGATCTGGTCGCGCTGCGTCGCGCCGCACGCGCGGCGGTCGTGATGCCCGCGATGTTCGCGATCGGCGACAAAGTGATCGGCGACCCGACCCTCGCGACCTTTGCGGCGTTCGGGTCGTTCGCGATGTTGCTGCTCGCCGACTTCGGCGGCAGCCTGCTTCAGCGCTTCCAGGCGCAGCTCCTGCTGGGTGTGGTCGGCACGGTCCTGGTCGCGCTCGGGTCGCTCGCCGGCCGCGCGGCGTGGCTGGCCGCCCTCACGATGACCGCCGTCGCCGGCTGCGTGCTGTTCGCCGGGGTCATCAGCTCGGTGCTTGCCGGTGCGTCGACTTCGCTGTTGCTGTCGTTCATCCTGCCGGTCGCCACGCCCGGGCCGGTGTCGAGCCTCCCGGCCCGCCTCGAAGGCTGGGGGCTCGCGGCCGGCGCAGCGCTGATCGCCGTCGTCGTGCTCTGGCCGGCGCCCCCCCGGCACCCCTTGCGCCACCCGGTGATCGAGGCCTGCCGCCGCCTCGCTGAGCGGATGCGCGCCGAGGCGGCGTTCGTCCGCGGCGACGAGGACCGGTCGGTCGACGACGTCGAGGCGGCGCAGCAACGGGCCCGCGATGCCGTCACGGCGCTTCAGCGCGGCTTCTACGGCACGCCGTACCGCCCGACCGGTCTGACCAGTGCGGCGCGCGCGATCGTCCGGCTGGTGGACGAGCTCGGTTGGTTGGCGCGGGTTCTCGACGCGTCCTCGCTCGCGCATCTGGCCGCGATCCGTGGTCGCGTGCATCCTGAGATCTGCGCGGTCAAGGGCGCGGCCGCGGACGTGATCGACGGCGGTGCGGACCTGCTCGAGACTCCGGCCGGCGCATCCTCGCGGCTCGCCGAGGACTCCGCCCGGCTGCGGCGAGCCGCCGACGAGCTCGAGGAGCACGCCGCCCGCTCCCTGCCGTCCGTTGCCGAGCGTTCCGAACCGGCCGGTCACACCCAGCGTCTGGTGAGCGCGCTCGAGCCCGGATTCCGTGCGCAGGAGCTGAGCTACGCGGTCGGTCTGGTCGCGAACAACATCACGGTTGCCGCCGCTGCCGACCGGCGCACGTGGTGGGAGCAGATGCTCGGCCGCCAGCCGGATGGTGCGGGATCCGCGCTCGACTCGGCTCGCGCGCGCGCCGCGGGCCACCTGTCGAGGCACGCGGTCTGGCTGCACAACAGCGTGCGCGGCGCGGTCGCGCTCGGTCTCGCCGTACTCGTTGCCGACCTCACCGGAGTCCAGCACTCGTTCTGGGTCGTACTCGGCACCCTGTCGGTCCTTCGCTCGAATGCGCTCAGCACCGGCCAGAACCTGCTCCGCGCGTTGGGTGGAACGGTGCTCGGCTTCGTGGTCGGCGGCCTGCTGGTGTGGGCGATCGGCGCGAACCCGAGCGTGCTGTGGATCCTGTTGCCGGTAGCAATCGTTGTCGCGGGGATCGCGCCCGCGGTCATCTCTTTCTTCGCCGGGCAGGCAGCGTTCACCGTGACACTCGTCATCCTGTTCAACATCGCCGCGCCGGCGGGTTGGCGGATCGGCCTGGTCCGGATCGAGGACATCGCAATCGGCGGCGGCGTGAGCCTCGCGGTCGGGCTGCTGTTCTGGCCGCGGGGAGCCGGCTCCGAGCTGGCAGTGGCATTGAGCGACGCATACGCGTCGTGCGCCGCATATCTGCGCGGCGCCCTTGCCTTCGGCCTCTACTGCTGCGACCCCACCGGGTCGACGCCGGTGCCGCCGGCGCCTCCGTCGGTCCAGGCGGCCGCGTCCGCGCGCCGGCTGGACGACGCGTTTCGCACCTTCCTCACCGAGCGCGGGGCGAAGCAGCTCCCACTGGCCGGCGTGAGCACCCTGGTGGGCGGTGTCGCCGGGCTGCGGCTCGCCGCCGACGCGATCCTTGATCTGTGGTCCGACGGGTACGCGCCTTCGGCCGACCGTTCAGCAGCGCGCCGTGAGCTGGTGGGTTCCGCGGAGTCCATCGCAGGCTGGTACGACGCGCTCGCCGCGGCCCTGGCGGGCCATGGCGACGTGCCCGTAGCGCTGCCCGCGGAACCCGGGGCGGCGCAGCGGCTGGTGGACGCGGTCCGTGACGATCTCGACGCCGACGGTGCCGGGACGTCGACCGGAGTACGCGTGGTCTGGACCGGCGACCATCTGGACGCGGCCCGCCGGCTCCAGGACGAGCTGGTCGGGCCGGCCGGGCTGGTGGTCGACCGGCTGCGCCAGTCCGCCGGCGGTCGCGGGGCCGCACTCCGGCACGTGTTCTCGCCCGCCGCCGTACGGCCGGTTCGATCGGCCGAGGCCTGACGCCGCGCTAGCAGCGGTCAGTCGGCGTCGTGCGACGTCGTCTCGTCCTCGACCTCTTCCTCGGTTCGCTCCTCCTGCTCAAGCGTGGGATCCGGATCGTTGGGGTCCTCGGGAATGTCGGGCGGCATCGGTGGCATCGTCATGGGGTTCCCTCGCCTGGTCGGGTCAACGCTGCGTCCGACCCTATCGACGAGGCCCGCTCACGGGAGCACGAGAGTGCGGCCGCCCTGTCCGGCGCGCATCCGGTCGAAGGCAGCATCGATGCCGTCGAGACCGCAGCGGTCCGTCACCAGCGCGTCCAGGTCCAGGCGGCCCGCGCGCCACGCCTCGAGCATCCGCGGGATGTCGACCTCGGGGTCAGAGGAGCCGTAGACACATCCCGACAGCGACCGCGCGAAGTGGAACACCTCGAGTGCGTTGAACTCGGCGACGTCGTCGGTTCGGCCGATGCCGACCACGACGGCACGGCCGCCGCGGCGGGTTGCGCTCCACGCCTGCCGGATCGTGCTGCCGCGCCCGACGCACTCGATCGCCACATCGACGCCTCGGCCATCGGTCCGGCGGCGTACCTGCTTGGCGAGATCGTCGTCCGCGACCAGGAACTCGGTTGCGCCGCAGCGCCGGGCGATCTCCGCTTTGTCCGCGGAGATGTCCGTGGCAATGATCGTGGCGGCGCCCGCGAGCCGGGCACCCTGCAGCGCCGACAGCCCGACGCCCCCGAGCCCGACCACCAGCACCGACTCGCCGGGCTGGGTCTTGGCATGGTTCATGACGGCACCGGCGCCGGTGAGTACCGCGCAGCCGAGCAGCGCCGCGATCTCCAGCGGTACGTCGTCGTCCAGGCGGATCACCGCGCGACCGGGCACCACGGTTTCCTCGGCGAACGCGCCGACCCCGATGCCCGCGACGAGGTCGACGCCGTCGAGGGTTGCGTAGGGCAGGTTGTCGCCGGCGAACTGGTTCTGGCACAGCCAGGGTTCGCCCGCCGAGCACCACCAGCAGGAACGGCACGGTGGCGCCCAGTTGAGAACCACGTGGTCGCCGGGAGCGACATGCCTGACGTCGGAGCCGACGGCGAGCACCGTGCCGGACCCTTCGTGCCCCAGCACCGCCGGCACGACCTGGCCCATCACACCGGTGCCGAGCGAGAGGTCGGAGTGACAGACCCCGGCGGCGACGATCTTCACGCGGACGTCACCCGGACCGAGGTCGCGAAGGGCGATGTCGCCGACCTGTTGGGCGCTACCGACCTCCATCAGGACCGACGCCTTGACCATCGGCACACCATAGTGTCGGCTTGGCGCAAGGACATCGACGAGGAGGCCGACGTGCCCACACGCACCGCGCGCACCGCCTGGACCGGTTCGCTTGCCGAAGGGTCGGGTCAGGTCGAGCTCACCAGCAGCGGTATCGGCACGTACGAGGTGAGCTTCCCGAAACGCGCCGCCGACGAGTCGCCGGGCACGACCAGCCCGGAGGAGCTGATCGCCGCGGCCCACTCGGCCTGCTACGCGATGTCGCTGTCCAACGAGGTCGCCCAGTCCGGTGGTACGACGCATGCCCTCGACGTCACTGCGTCGGTGACACTGGCAAGGGACGAGGCGCGGGGCGGGTTCGAGATCTCCGCGATCCACCTCGCGGTCGAGGGCGAGGTCGAAGGTCTCGACGCGGACGGCTTCGCGGCCGCGGCCGAGAAGGCCAAAGCCGGCTGCCCGGTGAGCAAGGCGCTCGCGGGCACAACGATCACGCTCGAAGCCGTGCTGGCCTGACGCCGATCGATTGCTACCGTCCCGATATGAAGGTGCCGCTGACTTCTGCCGACTTTCTCGCGCGCGCCGAGGCGGTGTACGGCGACAGGGTCGGGGTGATCGACGAGCCGGGTGGCCCGGACTCCCTCGGGGAGATTACGTACGCCGAGCTGGCGCGCCGCGTTCGCGCCCTGCAGGCCGGCCTTGACGAGCTCGGCGTCGGAGTCGGCGAACGGGTCGCCGTCGTATCTCCGAACTCCGCCCGGATGCTCGAGCTGCTCTACGCGGTCCCGGCATCCGGCCGGATCCTGGTCCCGGTCAACTTCCGGCTGAAGACCGAGGAGGTCGACTACATCGTCGACCACTCCGGATCCTCGGTGTTGCTCGTGGACCCCGAGGTCGACGAGCCGCTGTACGGCGTCACCGCGAAACATCGTTTCCTGCTCGGGGCGCAAAGCGACGACGCGCTGCTGCGCTTCGACCGCGAGCCAGAGCCATGGGCCGATGTCGACGAGGACGCGACCGCGACGATCAACTACACAAGCGGGACGACGGCTCGCCCGAAGGGCGTGCAGATCACGCACCGCAACATCTGGACCAACGCGGTGACGTTCGGGCTGCATGCCGGTGTCAGTGACTGGGACGTCTACCTGCACACCCTGCCGATGTTCCACGCCAACGGCTGGGGCATGCCGTACACCACGGCCGGGCTCGGCGTACCTCAGGTCGTGCTGCGCAAGGTCGACGGCACCGAAATCCTCACGCGGGTCGGCAAGCACGGAGTCACCTTCATGTGCGCAGCGCCGGCGGTGCTGAACGCGATCCTCGACGCCCGTCCGACCTGGCAAGGTCCCGTGCCGGGTTCAGATCGGGTTGCGCGGGTGATTGCGGCAGGAGCGCCGCCGCCCTCGAAGACGATCGAACGCATCGAGGCCGAGCTGGGGTGGGAGTTCTGCCAGATCTACGGACTCACCGAGACTTCGCCCCTGCTCACGATCAACCGGCGGCGTCGCGAGCACGCCGACGTTCCGATCGCGGAGATCGCGCACGACCTGAGCCGGGCCGGTGCGCCCGCGATCGGGGTGCAGTTGCAGGTGAGCGACTCCGGCGAGGTCCTTGCGCGGTCGAACGTCGTACTCGAGGGCTATTGGAACCAGCCTGACGTGAGCGCCGAGGCACTGGAGAACGGCTGGTTCCACACCGGCGACGGCGGATCGATCGACGACGACGGATACCTCACCATCTCCGACCGCAAGAAGGACGTGATCATCACCGGCGGCGAGAACGTCTCGTCGATCGAGGTCGAGGACGTGCTCTACTCCGCGGCGGGTGTTGCCGAGTGCGCCGTGATCGGCGTGCCGCATGAGAAGTGGGGCGAGACGATCAAGGCGATCGTGGTCCGCGCGCCAGGTGCCGACTGCACAGAGGCGGACCTGATTGCGCACTGCAAGTCGAAGATCGCCGGATACAAGGCGCCGACGTCTGTCG
>DATJSI010000012.1 GCA_035504215.1 Mycobacteriales bacterium | reverse complement strand
CAGCAGTACCGCGAGCAGCTGGACGACGCCAAGCACGAGGCCGCGCGGATGCGCGAGGACGCCCGTGAGCAGGGCGCCCAGATCATCGCGGAGATGCGCGAGCGCGCCGAGGCGGAGGCCCGCCGGATCACCGAGGCCGCGCAGGCGCAGATCGAGGCCGAGCGGCAGCAGGCGCTGATCTCGCTCCGCACTCAGGTCGGGGCGCTGGCGACCGAGCTGGCCAGCCGGATCGTCGGCGAGTCGCTGACCGATCAGGCCCGGCAGTCCAGGATGGTGGACCGGTTCCTGGCCGACCTTGAGGGCCGGCCGGAGTCGCCCACCGCGTCACCCACCGGGGTCGGCCAGTAATGCGCGGGGCCAGCAGGGCCTCCTACGCCGGGCTCCGGGAGCGGCTGACCGCCGCGGCGCCCGACGCCGGAACCGCCGAGCAGATCGGCGGCGAGCTGTTCGCTGTCGTCCGGCTGCTCGACACCGAGCACGGCCTGCGCCGAGCGCTGGCGGACTCGACCAAGCCGGCCGAGGAGAAGGCGGCGGTGGCCAAGCGGCTGCTGCACGGCAAGGTGTCGCAGGCGTCGGAGGACCTGGTCGCCGACGCCGCGGCGGCGCACTGGGCGACCTCCGGTGACCTGTCCGACGCGATCGAGCAGCTCGCCATCGAGGCGTTCGTGATCGCCGCCCAGTTCGGCGGCACGCTGGACGACCTCGAGGACGACCTGTTCAGGTTCGGCCGGGTGGTCTCGGGGCAGCCGGGGCTGCGCTCGGCCCTCGTCGGGCCGACCGGCCCCGACGCGAAGGCGAGCCTGCTCGACAACCTGCTCTCGGCGAAGGTCAGCGGGCCGTCGTTGAGCCTGATCACCGAGCTGCTCACCCACCCGAGGGGCCGCTCGCCGCAGGTCGTGCTCGACCTGGCGGCCGGTATCGCCGCCCGCCGGCGCGAGCAGCTGATCGCGGTGGTCCGGGTCGCCGCCGAGCTGTCGGCGCGGCAGCGCCAGCGGCTCGGGGATGTCCTGCGGCAGACTTACGGTCAGGGAATTCACCTGAATGTGGTGCACGATCCGACGGTCATAGGTGGCGTCTCCGTTCAGATCGGGGATGAGCTATTCGACGGGACCGCGGCGAGCCGCCTTGCCGAGGTCCGGCGCAGGCTCGCGGCGGGCTGAGGTCCGAACCGCGTAAGCACAGCGACTTTTATTCACGAACGGAATGAGGAAGATGGCGGAGCTGACAATCCGACCGGATGAGATCCGCGACGCGCTGGCGCGGTTCGTCGAAGAGTACGAGCCCACCGGTGTCGCGCGCGAAGAGGTCGGCACGGTCGTCGAGTGCGGCGACGGCATTGCCCGGGTTGAGGGCCTCCCCTCGGCCATGGCGAACGAGCTGCTTGAGTTCGAGAACGGCGTCCGCGGCATCGCGCTGAACCTCGATATCCGCGAGATCGGTGTCGTTATCCTGGGCGAGTTCTCCCAGATCGAAGAGGGCCAGACGGTCAAGCGGACCGGCGAGGTCCTCGCGGTGCCGGTCGGCGACGCGTTCCTCGGCCGCATGGTCGGCCCGCTCGGCGAGCCGCTCGACGGCCTCGGCCCGATCGAGAACACCACGCTGCGAGCCCTGGAGCTGCAGGCGCCGTCGGTGGTCCAGCGGCAGCCGGTGAAGGAGCCGATGCAGACCGGCATCAAGGCCATCGACGCGATGACCGCGATCGGCCGCGGCCAGCGGCAGCTGATCATCGGCGACCGGCAGACCGGCAAGACCGCGATCGCGATCGACACGATCATCAACCAGAAGGCCTACTGGGAGTCCGGCGACCCGACCAAGCAGGTGCGCTGCATCTACGTCGCGGTCGGCCAGAAGGGCTCCACGATCGCCGGCGTCAAGCAGTCGCTCGAAGAGGCCGGCGCGATGGCGTACACGACGATCGTCGCCGCGCCCGCCTCGGACCCGGCCGGCTACAAGTACATCGCTCCGTACACCGGCTCGGCGATCGGCCAGCACTGGATGTACGGCGGCAAGCACGTGCTGATCGTCTTCGACGACCTGTCCAAGCAGGCCGAGGCGTATCGCGCGATCTCGCTGCTGCTGCGCCGCCCGCCGGGCCGCGAGGCCTACCCGGGTGACGTCTTCTACCTGCACTCCCGGCTCCTCGAGCGCTGCGCGAAGCTGTCCGACGACCTCGGCGCCGGGTCGATGACCGGCCTGCCGATCGTCGAGACCAAGGCGAACGACATCTCGGCCTACATCCCGACGAACGTCATCTCGATCACCGACGGGCAGATCTTCCTGGAGACCGACCTGTTCAACGCCGGTGTCCGCCCGGCCATCAACGTCGGACTGTCGGTCTCCCGGGTCGGCGGCGCCGCCCAGGTCAAGGCGATGAAGAAGGTCGCCGGCCAGCTCAAGCTCTCACTGTCGCAGTACCGCGACCTGGAGGCGTTCGCGGCCTTCTCGTCCGACCTGGACGCGGCCTCCCGCGCACAGCTCGAGCGCGGTGCCCGGCTCGTCGAGCTGCTCAAGCAGCCGCAGTACTCGCCGTTCCCGGTCGAGGAGCAGGTCGTGTCGATCTGGGCGGGCACCACCGGCCAGCTGGACGACGTGCCGGTCGAGGACATCCGCCGGTTCGAGGACGAGTTCCTCGACTACATGCGCCGCTCGCATGGCGGCCTGCTGACGTCGATCAGGGAGACCAATGACCTGACCGATGACAACATCACGACGCTCAAGGGCGCGATCGACCGGTTCCGCCGTACCTTCGAGGTGTCCGGTGGCAAGCTGCTGGTGGCCGACGACGAGGGCGTGGCAGCGCTCGGCGAGGGTGAGCACGACCAGGAGTCGGTCGCCAGGTACGCACCGCCCGCGCCCGCGGCGGACGGCGAGTAGGCACCCATGGGAGCACAGCTTCGCGCGGTCCGGGCGCGGATCAGGGCGGTCAAGTCGATCGCCAAGATCACCCGCGCCCAGGAGCTGATCGCGTCATCGCGAATCGTCAGGGCGCAGCAGCGGATGCGGGCGGCGGAGCCGTACGCGCGGGAGCTCACCACGGCGGTGGAAGCCGTGGTGAGCCGGTCGTCGTCGCTCAGTCACCCGATGATCACCGAGCCGGAGACCTTCAAGCGGGCCGGGCTGCTCATCCTGACCAGCGACGGCGGGTTCTGCGGCGCCTACAACGCCAACGTGCTGCGTGAGGCCAACCGGCTGCGGCAGCGCAATGAGGAGAGTCACGTTAAGACCGTCACCTTCGTGGCCGGCCGCAAGGGCATCTCCTGGCACCGCTTCCGCGAGATTCCGGTGGCGCGCGACTGGAGCGGCTTCTCCGCCCAGCCGTCGTACGCGGACGCCGAGGAGGTGGCCACGGCGCTGCTCGAGGCGTTCGAGGCGGACGTCGCCGATGGCGGCGTGGACGAGATCTACCTGGTGTCCACCGAGTTCGTCTCGATGCTGACGCAGCGCCCGGCGGTCCGCCGGCTGCTGCCGATGCAGATCGAGGAGAAGGAGGGCGAACGACCCGGCGGCGCGCTGCCGTCGTATGAGTTCGAGCCGAACACGGACGTCGTGCTCGACGCGCTGCTGCCCCAGTACGTGGCCAGCCGGATCTACTACGCCATGCTTGAGGCGGCGGCCTCCGAGCTGGCCGCGCGGCGACGCGCGATGAAGGCGGCGACGGACAACGCCAACGACCTTATCGACCGGCTGACCCGGGAGGCGAACAACGCCCGGCAGGCCGAGATCACCCAGGAAATCAGCGAAATCGTCGGCGGGTCGAACGCGCTCGCTGAAGCGAACGCAGGGAGTGAGTAACTGATCATGACCGCGACCGTAGAAAACGAGACGGCCACCGGCACCGGCCGCGTCGCCCGGGTCATCGGCCCGGTCGTCGACGTGGAGTTCCCGGCCGAGGCGATGCCGGAGATCTACTACGCGCTGCACGTGGACGTCGCCTTCGCCGCCGAGGGGGAGGCGGCGCGGACGCTGACCCTCGAGGTCGAGCAGCACATCGGCGACAACATGGTCCGCGCGATCGCCCTGGAGCCGACCGACGGCCTCGTCCGCGG
>DATJSI010000011.1 GCA_035504215.1 Mycobacteriales bacterium | reverse complement strand
AGCTCGGCGTAGGTCTTCGCCGCGTACACGGCGTCCAGTCGCTCATCGAGCTCGTCCATGGTGAGCCGGCCGTCCCCGGCCGCCTCGCGCAGCATCTCGGCCACGCGCTCGCGGTCGGCGTCCGAGGCGCGCAGATGCTGTGGGTCGGCACGGCGGGGCTGCTCATAGAAATCAAGCCTAGGCCGACACGATCGGGTAGGTACAGTGCCCGCCCTGTCCGTTACAGGAACTTGCTGTTCAGTTCGGTCGAAGCTGGGCTTCCGCGTCGGTGAGCACCTTGACGATGTCGCGGCCGAAACGGACGTCGACCGGGTGGCTGAGCCGTCCCGCGGTCGCGCCGACGGCGAGTTCCGTGGCGGCGACGCTCAGCGCGGTCACCGGGTTGACGGCGGTGGCGGGCATAATCGACCGCCCGGCCTCGCCCCAGACGAATACCGTGGTCCCCGCGGCCGCCTCCGGGGCACTGATCGTCATGGTCGCGGTCGACGTGACACCACTTGAATGCCGCAGCACCAGGTGCGTGACGTCCGCCTTGCCTGCCACGGCGGTCACCGCCACCACCGGGCCGAGGCAGGCCCACAGCATGCCGACGAGATGCGGGCCGAGATCCCACAGCCCGCCCTTCTCCTGCCGCCACGGCGTGTTGAACGGGTTGCCCTCGACAACCGACGTGCCCAGCCAGATCCCGGCACCGCCGGACCAGCCGTGGCCCGACCAGCCGCCCCGTGCCTGCTCGTCGGTGAGCCAGGCACGGATCTCGGTATTGAACCGCCAGGTGAAGAAGACGACCGAGGCTACTCTCGCCTCGTCGGCGGCGGCGACCAGCTTGTCGGCGTCGTCCATGGTCAGCGCGATCGGCTTCTCGAGCAGCAGGTGCTTGCCGGCCTGCGCGGCACGGATCGCGAGCGGCGCCTGTACGTGCGGCGGGACCGCGAACGCGACCGCGTCAACGGCATCGAGGAACGCGTCGAAGTCGGCGTACGCTGTCGTCCGGTGCCCGGCGGCGAGGGTCGCGGCGGCAACCGGGTCACGGCCCCAGACGGCGTCGAAGGTGATACCGGGAGTGGCGGCGAGCGCTGGCGCGTGCGTAATGCTCGCCCAGTAACCGGTACCGACAAGGCCGAAACGCATGGCACCGATGCTACGCCGAGGCGTCAATCGCATAAGGTTCTGAGCCGTGCGTGTCGTACTCGCCTCAGCCTCTCCCGCCCGGCTTGCCGTGCTCCG
The DNA here is from genome assembly GCA_035504215.1 of Mycobacteriales bacterium. Taxonomy (NCBI): domain Bacteria; kingdom Bacillati; phylum Actinomycetota; class Actinomycetes; order Mycobacteriales; species Mycobacteriales bacterium. The sequence goes on along the minus strand of DATJSI010000011.1, from coordinate 1,503 downwards.
CGGGGCCGGGCTCGATCCCGAGGTCATCGTCAGCGGCGTGGACGAGGACGCGTTCTCCGCGCCATCCACCGCCGAGCTCACCCAGGTACTCGCGTCCGCCAAGGCGTCGGCGGTCGCCAAGACGATGGACACAGGCATCGTCATCGGCTGCGACTCGATGCTCGACCTGGCGGGACGCGGCTACGGCAAGCCGGCTTCGGCGGAAGACGCGATCGCCGGCTGGCACGAGATGTCCGGCCGGTCCGGCACCCTCTACACCGGCCACTGCGTGATCGACGTCGCGACCGGCCGCCGGGCGGAGGCGGTGGCGGGCACGACGATCCGCTTCGGCACCCCCACGGATGCCGAAATTTCCGCTTATGTCAGCACCGGCGAACCGCTCGCCATGGCCGGCGCGTTCACCATCGAGGGCCTCGGCGGCTGGTTCGTCGACTCGATCGACGGCGACCACAACAACGTGATCGGCATCTCGGTCCCGCTGCTCCGCAGCCTCTTGCTAGGCCTCGGCGTCACCATCCCGGAGCTCTGGGCGGCTAGCGGCTACCGAGGGCGCGCTTAGTAGAGCTTCTTCGAGTAGTTTTCCAGCGCGTAGTGCGCTTCGAGCTCCTCGAGTGTCTCCGGCGGGCTCTGCACCGCGACGCACAGCGCCGCCACCGACGGCATGTCCTCGATCGACGGCCAAGACGGCGGATTCCACAGCCCCGACCGCATGAACGCCTTCGGGCAGTGCGAAAACACCTGGTCGATCGAGATCAGCAGCGCCAGCACCGGCCGCCTACCCTTGACCTCAAGCTCGGAGAACCACGGCGCGTCCCGGACGATGCGGGCCCGGCCGTTGATCCGCAGCGTGTCGGTCCGGCCCGGGATGAGCGCCAGCACCCCGACGTGCGGATTGGCGAGGATGTTGAGGTACCCGTCGCCGCGCCTGTTCCCCGGCCGTTCCGCGATCACGATCGTCTGCGGGTCCAGCACGTGGATGAGCTGCCCGGCCGGGTCGCCCTTGGGCGAGGCGTCGCAGTTCCCGTCCGCGTCCGACGTTGCCACCACGCAGAACGGCGACCGCTGCAGCCAGTCGATCTGGAGCGGGTGCAGGGCCGGCCGCACCTTGGTCGCGGACCGGTACTCCGGGTACCCGCCGATCGCCTCGCGCAGTTCTTCCTCGGTCGTGATCTCGGTAACGGTCTCGGTCGAACCCGTCAAAGCAACCTCCGTGATTACAGCCTCGTGAACGACTCGATGGATTCCTTCTCCGACAGGTCGGCGGGCGGTCCGATGACCTTCCTGTCCGGCTTGCCGACGATCTCCTCATCTTTGCCGTCATAGTCGAACTGCTCGAGGATGTGCCGCATGGCCTCGAGCCGTGCGCGCTTCTTGTCGTTGGACTTCACGACCGTCCAGGGCGCGTCGGCGGTGTCCGTATAGAAGAACATCGCTTCCTTAGCCTTGGTGTAATCCTCCCATTTGTCTAGTGACTCGATGTCCATCGGGGACAGCTTCCACTGC
>DATJSI010000010.1 GCA_035504215.1 Mycobacteriales bacterium | reverse complement strand
TCACGACGAACACCAACTGGCAGTCCTACTCCGGCGAGTCCTCGCTCGGCTACACCGCCCAGATGGCCGGCCTCGCGGTCCAGAACTTCGTCTCGGCAGCGGTCGGCATCGTGGTCGCCATCGCGCTCGTCCGCGGCTTCGCGCGGCAGAAGACCGACCAGCTCGGCAACTTCTGGGTCGACCTGGTCCGCACCTGCGTGCGCATCCTGCTGCCGATGTCGTTCGTGCTCGCGATCCTTTTCATCGCCGGCGGAGCGATCGAGAACTTCCACGCGTTGCACACCTACCGGACGGTGGCCGGCGGCAGCCAGACGCTGACCGGCGGGCCGGTGGCAAGCCAGGAGGCGATCAAACAGCTCGGCACCAACGGCGGTGGCTTCTACAACGCCAACTCGTCCCACCCGTTCGAGAACCCGACGTCGTGGACGAACTGGCTGCAGATCTACGCGCTGCTGGTGATCGGGTTCTCGCTGCCGCGCACGTTCGGGCGGATGGTGAAGGACAACCGCCAGGGCTACGCGATCGTCGCCGTGATGGCGGTGCTGTGGATCGGCAGCGTCTGCGCGATGAACGTCTTCCAGGGCATCCACCACGGCACCGTTCCGACCTCCGTCGGCGCTGCGTCCGAGGGGACAGAGGTTCGCTTCGGCATTCCCGACTCGGCGACGTTTGCATCGTCGACGACGCTGACATCAACCGGTGCGGTCGACTCCTTCCACGACTCCTACACGAGCCTTGGCGGCGCGGTCGCGCTGCTGGACATGCAGCTCGGTGAGATCGCCCCGGGCGGCACCGGATCGGGGCTCTACGGAATCCTGGTGCTGGCCGTCATCACCGTCTTCATCGGCGGGTTGATGGTCGGGCGAACACCGGAGTACATCAAGAAGAAGATCGGCGCGCGCGAGATGAAGTTCGCCTCGCTGTACTTCCTGACGACACCGATGTTCGTGCTGGTCGGCGCCGGGCTGGCGATGGCGTTACCCGGCGAACGCGCCGACATGCTCAACTACGGCGCGCATGGCTTCTCCGAGGTGCTATATGCGTTCACCTCGGCGGCGAACAACAACGGGTCCGCGTTCGCCGGTATCGACGTCAACACCGCCTGGTACAACACCGCGCTCGGCCTCACGATGCTGGGAGCCCGCTTCATCCCGATGATCTTCATCCTCGGCCTGGGTGGCTCGCTGGCCAAACAGCAGGAGGTTCCGATCTCCGAAGGCACCTTGCCGACGCACCGCACGCTGTTCATCGCCATGGTCACCGGCGTCGCGTTGATCGTGGTCGCCCTCACCTACCTGCCGGCCCTTGCGCTCGGGCCGCTCGCGGAAGGCCTGCACTGAGATGACTGCCGCAACGTTTGACGCACCGATGCCGCGTGCTCCGCACGACGACGGCCCGCGGCGGGTCCAGGGCGGCCTGCTCGACCCGAAGATGCTGTGGACCTCGACCCCCGATGCGTTCCGGAAGCTGAACCCGGCAACGCTCTACAAGAACCCGGTCATGTTCATCGTCGAGATCGGCTCGGTCTGGACGACCTGGCTCGCGATCCGCGACCACACCTCGTTCGCGATCATCACCACTGTCTGGCTCTGGCTCACGGTGCTGTTCGCGAACCTCGCCGAGGCAGTGGCCGAAGGTCGGGGGAAGGCTCAGGCCGAGACCCTGCGGCGGGCAAAGACGACGACGGTCGCGCGGGTGCTCGACGACTGGTCTCCCGGCGCCGACCCGGCGACGCTGCACGAGCACGAGGTTTCGGCCACCGAGCTGCAGCAAGGGCAGTACGTCGTGATCGAAGCCGGCCAGTTCATCCCGGGCGACGGAGACGTGGTCGAAGGCATCGCCAGCGTGGACGAGTCGGCGATCACCGGCGAGTCCGCACCGGTCATCCGCGAGTCCGGCGGCGATCGCAGCTCGGTCACCGGCGGCACCCGCGTGCTCTCCGACCGGATCGTGGTGGAGATCACTCAGAAGCCGGGTGAGAGCTTCATCGACCGAATGATCGCGCTGGTCGAAGGCGCCTCGCGGCAGAAGACACCCAACGAGATCGCGCTGAACATCCTGCTCGCGTCGCTGACGATCATCTTCCTGCTCGCGGTGGCGACGTTGCAGCCGTTCGCGATCTTCGCGAAGGCCCAGCAGCCCGGGGTGGCCAACTCGCTGGCGCTGAACAGCCACGGCGTCACCGGGGTGGTGCTCGTCTCGCTGCTGGTGTGCCTGATCCCCACCACGATCGGCGCCCTGCTGTCAGCAATCGGCATCGCCGGCATGGACCGCCTCGTCCAGCGCAACGTCCTTGCGATGTCGGGCCGCGCGGTCGAGGCCGCCGGTGACGTCAACACGTTGCTGCTCGACAAGACCGGAACCATCACGATCGGCAACCGCGAGGCGTCCGAGTTCATCCCTGTCGGCGACGAGACCGAGGCCGCCCTCGCGGACGCCGCCCAGCTCGCCAGCCTGGCGGACGAGACGCCGGAAGGCCGGTCGATCGTCGTACTCGCGAAGCGGGAGTACGGCCTGCGCGAGCGGCAGCCGGGCGAGCTCACCCACGCGACCTTCGTCGAGTTCACGGCGCAGACCCGGATGAGCGGGGTCGACCTGGCCGAGGCGGGCGGCACCCGCGAGATCCGCAAAGGCGCGTCCGCGTCGGTGCAGGAATGGGTTCGGGCCGCGGGCGGCACCGTGCCACCCGAGCTCGGCGAGCTCGTGGACGGCATCTCCGCCGCCGGCGGCACCCCGCTGGTCGTGGCCGAGAACGGGCCGGCCGGCGCACGAACCCTCGGGGTCATCCACCTCAAGGACATCGTCAAGCAAGGGATGCGCGAGCGCTTCGACGAGCTTCGGGCGATGGGCATCCGCACCGTCATGATCACCGGCGACAACCCGCTGACCGCAAAGGCGATCGCGGACGAGGCCGGCGTCGACGACTTCCTGGCCGAGGCGAAGCCCGAGGACAAGATGGCGTTGATCCGGGCCGAGCAGACCGGCGGAAAGCTGGTCGCGATGACCGGTGACGGCACGAACGACGCGCCCGCGCTCGCCCAGGCCGACGTCGGGGTGGCGATGAACACCGGCACGTCGGCTGCGAAAGAGGCCGGCAACATGGTCGATCTCGACTCGAATCCCACGAAGCTCATCGAGATCGTGGAAATCGGCAAGCAGCTGCTGATCACTCGCGGGGCGTTGACAACGTTCTCGATCGCCAACGACGTCGCGAAGTTCTTCGCGATCATTCCTGCGATGTTCGCAGCGGTCTATCCCGGCCTCGACAAGCTCAACGTCATGCGGCTGCACTCGCCGCAGTCCGCAATCCTGTCCGCGGTCATCTTCAACGCCATCATCATCGTGCTGCTGATCCCGCTCGCACTGCGTGGCGTTCGATACCGCCCGAGCAGCGCGTCGCAGATGTTGCGCCGCAACCTCTATGTGTACGGCGTCGGAGGCCTGATCGTCCCGTTCATCGGCATCAAGCTGATCGACCTCGTCGTCCAGTTCATCCCCGGAATCAGGTGAGTGTGATGTCGCGTCTCCCGGGTTGGGTCCGCCAGCATCTGGCGGCGCTCCGCCTTCTGGTCGTGATCACCGCCGTCTTCGGCATCGGCTACCCGTTTGCGGTCGCGGCAGTGGCGCAGATCCCCGGCCTGCAGCATCGCGCGAACGGCTCGCTGATCCATCTCGACGGCAAGGTGGTCGGCTCCGCGGTCATCGGCCAGGCCTTCACCAACGCCAAGGGCGACCCGATCGCGAAGTACTTCCAGAGCCGGCCGTCCGACGCCGGCGACGGCTACGACCCGACCGCGACCTCGGCGTCGAATCTCGGGCCGGAGAACATCATCGACACGCTGCCGAACCCGGCCGTGAAGGGCGACACCGGCAAGCAGAGCCTGCTCACGCAGGTCTGCAGCCGCAGCCTCGAGGTCGGGCGGTTCAACGGCGTGAACGGCCTGCGGCCGTACTGCACGACGACCGGCGTCGGCGCCGTACTGTCGGTGATCCGCAGCCACGGCGCGACCGGCAAGGTCGTGAAGGTGGTCAGCGTCAACCAGGAGTGCCCGGCGACACCGTTCATCGCGACCTATCACGGCGTGCCGGTCACCTGCGACACCTACGGCGAGGACATCGCCGTCGGCACCATCGTCCCGATCCACGGCCCGGGCAAGGCCTGGCCACGGAACCCGGTGCCGCCGGACGCAGTTACTGCGAGCGGGTCTGGCCTGGACCCGGACATCTCACCGGCGTACGCCGACCTCCAGGCACCGCGGGTGGCAAGAGCGCGGAACCTGCCGGTGTCACAGGTGATGGCGTTGATCAAGAAATACACTTCAGGCCGCACACTGGGCTTTATGGGGAACCCGGCGGTCAACGTGCTCCAGCTCAACCTGGCTCTCGACCGGATGAGCGACTAGGGCAGGAGACCGAGGGCGACATGGCACGAGGGACGCTGCGGATCTATCTCGGCGCGGCGCCGGGCGTCGGAAAGACCTTCGCCATGCTCGACGAGGCGCATCGTCGTGTCGCTCGCGGCACCGATGTGGTGGTGGGCTTGGTCGAGTCCCATGGTCGGCTGAAGACGCTCGCAAAGATCGGCGATCTCGAGGTGATACCGCGCAAGCGGATCAGCTACCGCGGCAGCGAGTTCGAGGAGATGGATCTCGACGCGGTACTCGCCCGGAATCCCGAGGTCGTGTGCGTCGACGAGCTGGCGCACACGAACGTGCCTGGCTCGCGCAACGAGAAGCGCTGGCAGGACATCCAGGTGTTGCTCGACGCCGGCATCACCGTGCTCTCCACCGTCAACATCCAGCACCTCGAGTCGGTCAACGACGTCGTCGAGAAGATCACCGGGATCCGCCAGCAGGAGACGGTTCCCGACGCCATGGTCCGCGAGGCGGAGCAGGTCGAGCTGGTCGACATCACCCCGGAGGCACTTCGGCGGCGGATGGCGCACGGCAACATCTATGCGCCGGACAAGATCGACGCGGCGCTCACGAACTACTTCCGGGTCGGCAACCTGACCGCGCTGCGCGAGCTCGCCCTCCTCTGGCTCGCCGACAAGGTCGACGACGCCCTGACGCAGTACCGCCGCGAGCACGACATCGAGGACACCTGGGAGACCCGGGAGCGCGTGGTCGTTGCGCTCACCGGCGGCCCCGAAGGCGACACGCTGATCCGACGAGCCGGGCGGATCGCCGCGCGCGGCGGCGCGGCCCTGCTCGCGGTCCATGTCAGCAAGGTCGACGGCCTCAGCGGGGCGAACCCGGCGGCGCTCGGTCGCCAGCGCCAGCTGGTCGAGTCCCTCGGCGGGACGTACCACGAGGTCGTCGGTGACGACATCTCGGCCGCGTTGATCGAGTTCGCCCGTGGCCAGAACGCGACCCAGCTGGTGCTCGGTGCATCCCGACGCAGTGCGTTCTCTCGCATGCTCACCGGTGCCGGAATCGGTCTGGGGACGGTGCGGATGTCGGGTGACATCGATGTCCATATCGTCACCCACGAGGAGATGGGCCGCGGTCGTGCGCTGCCCGCGATGACCGGCGGGCTCACGTTGCGGCGCCGAGTCCTCGGCGGCGTGCTCACGGCCATCGTCCTTCCGCTGCTCACCTTCGTGCTCACTGCCGTGCGCTCCGAGTTCAACCTCACCACGGACCTGCTCGGCTATCTGCTCGTCGTGGTCGGGGTGTCACTGGTCGGCGGTGCCTACCCGGGAATCGTGGCGGCGGTCGCGGCGAGCGTGTTGCTCAACTACTTCTTCACCCCACCGATCCACAAGTTCACGATCGCCACCCATGACAACGTCATCGCGCTCGCCGCGTTCGTCGTCGTAGCAGCCGCAGTGAGCAGCATTGTGGATCTGGCGGCTCGGCGCACCCGGCAGGCCGCTCGCGCGCAAGCAGAGTCACGAGTGCTCGCGACCGTCGCAGGCAGCGTGCTGCGCGGCGAGAACGCGCTGCACGCGCTGCTCGAGCGCCTACACGAAGCGCTGAGCCTGTCCTCGGTGACCCTGTTCGCGCAGCAGGGTGCCGGCGGCGACCACTGGCAGGTCGTCGACTCGGTCGGGGCCCCGATCTGCGACCGGCCGGCCGACGGCGACACCCAGGTCCCGGCGGGCGCTGATCACATCCTGGTCGTCCGCGGGCACTCACTTCAGGCGTCAGACCAACGGCTGATCGCCGTCTTCGGGATCCAGGCCGGGATCGTGCTCGCTCAGCAGGAGCTCGCCGAGGCCGCGGCCGCAGCGAAGCCGCTCGCCGAAGCCGACCGGTTGCGCACTGCGCTTTTGGCGGCGGTGAGTCACGACCTGCGCTCTCCGCTGGCGTCGGCAACTGCCGCGGTCGACAGCCTGAGCAATCGCGACATCGCCTGGAGCGACGACGAGCGCGAAGAGCTGCTCGCCACGGCGCGCGAGTCCCTGGAGCGGTTGAGCCGGCTGGTCGAGAACCTGCTCGACATGAGCCGGCTGCAGGCGGGTGCGCTGAGCGTTCGCAACACCCCGACCCGGCTCGACGAGGTCGTCCCCCTCGCGCTCGACGCGCTCGGCCGCGAGGCGGCCCGAGTGATCATCGACATCCCGGACACCGTGCCCGAGGTCATGGCCGATCCCGCTCTCCTCGAACGCGTCATCGCCAACGTCACCGCGAACGCTGTGCGCTTCTCGCCCGCCGAGCAACCACCGCTGCTTGCTGCGAGCGCCCACTCCGACTGGGTGCAGCTGCGCATCGTCGACCGTGGCCCCGGCATCGCGGTCGCCGACCGCGACCGGATGTTCACGCCCTTCCAGCGGCTCGGCGACACCGACAACTCAACCGGCACCGGTCTCGGGCTGGCGCTGTCCCGCGGGCTGACGGAGGCGATGGGCGGCGAGCTGATCCCCGACGAGACACCGGGCGGCGGACTGACGATGATCATCCAGCTGCATGCCGCGTATCCGGCCCACCCCGCGCCGGACCTCACCGAGGCGATGCGGTCATGACGACGGTGCTGGTGGTCGACGACGAGCCGCAGATCCTGCGTGCGCTGCGGGTCAATCTCGCTGCGCGCGACTACGACGTCGTGACCGCCAGCAACGGACGGCAGGCCCTTGATGCCGCCGCGCACCACCATCCGGACCTGATCGTGCTCGACCTCGGCCTGCCCGACATCGACGGGGTCGAGGTGGTGCGCGGGGTGCGGGGCTGGACCACGGTGCCGATCATCATCCTGTCGGGGCGCAGCCAGAGCGTGGCCAAGGTGCAGGCGCTGGACGCGGGCGCGGACGACTACGTGACCAAGCCGTTCAACGTCGATGAGCTGCTCGCGCGAATCCGTGCGGTCTCGCGCCGCTCGGCCGTCGGCGAGGACGCGCCGATCGCCACGATCGGTGAATGGACGGTCGACCTGTCCACGCACCGGGTCACGGGCGCCGACGGCGCCGACGGAGCCGACGTACGGCTCACTCCGACCGAATGGCAGCTGCTCGAGATCCTGATCCGGAATCCGGGCCGGCTGGTCTCGCAACGCGAGCTGATCCGCGCGATCCGCGGCCCGAAGTACGACGACGCCGCTCACTACCTCCGGCAGTTCATGGCACAGCTGCGGCGCAAGCTCGAGGCCGACCCGGCTCGCCCGCAGCACCTGCTGACCGAGCCCGGGATGGGATACCGCTTCCAGCCCTGAACCCTGGGGCGATAATCACAGGTGTGAGGCGAATCAACCCGCGCCGGTTGGCGCTGATCGTTGGCGTGATCGCCGTCGGCACGGCGGTCGCCCGGCGACGCGGCTACAACCTGGGCACCAACACCGTTGTGCGATGCAAGGACGGGCACTACTTCACGACGATCTGGATACCTGGCGCATCGCTGAAATCGATCCGGCTGGGGTGGTACCGCTTCCAGCGATGCCCCGTCGGCGACCACTGGACACTGGTCAAGCCGGCCCGTGACATCGATCTCACGGCGGTCGAACGCCAACAGGCCGAGCACAACCGAGACACCCGGATTCCCTGACCGGCGATCGTGATTCCCGAGGACGAGGCTCGCCGGCTCCAGCACCAGTGCGACCGGCACCTGACCGGACACGGCCCGGTCGACGTCGCAGCGATGCTGGCAGCGATCCCCGCGCACACCGTGGTCGACCGGTACGGCGATGGCGGCGTGGTCGCGGACCTCGAAGCCGAGATCGCGTCCCTGCTGGGCAAGCCGGCTGCGGTGTTCCTGCCGACCGGCACGATGGCCCAACAGCTCACCCTTCGGCTCCACGCCGAGCGACGCGGTCGCCGTACCGTTCTCTACCACCCGATGTGTCACCTGGAGCAGCACGAGGGCCGGGCGCTCGAACGCCTGCAAGGGCTGGTCGGCCGGCCGGTCGGTGACGCGAACCGCCTGCTCGATCTCGACGCCCTTCGATCGGTGGCCGAGCCGCCCGCCGCCGTCCTGATCGAGCTGCCACAACGCGACCTCGGCGGCGTCCAGCCCGCGTGGGACGACCTGGCCGCACAGGTCGGGTGGGCACGCGACAAGGGCGCCGCGGTGCATCTCGACGGCGCACGGCTCTGGGAGTCCGCGACCGGCTACGGCCGCCCGCTCGCGGAAGTCGCCGCCGGATTCGACTCGGTGTACGTCTCGTTCTACAAGCTGATCGGCGCGCTACCAGGGTGTTGCGTCGCGGGTGAAGCCCAACTCGTGGCCGAGCTGCGCGAGTGGCGGCAGCGGATGGGTGGCACGCAGTTCGGCCTGTGGCCGAACGCAGCAACCGCTCTGACCCTGCTGCACGAACGACTGCCGAAGCTACCCGCGTACCTCTCGCACGCACGCGCGATCGCCGACGTCCTGCGCGAGATGGATGGCGTCGCCGTCGTACCCGACCCGCCGCAGACCTCGATGATGCACCTGCTGCTCTCCGCGCCTGCCGAGACGCTCGAAGCCGGAATCCGTGCGCTCGCCACCGAGCAGTCACTGTGGACGTGGAGCCGCGCCATGACGACGATCGACCCCGCCGTGCAGCGGGTCGAGCTGTCGGTGGGCGACGCGACGTTGGCCCTCGACCCGCCCGACGTCGCAAAGGCGATCTGCACCCTGATCGGGTCCTGACACCGCTCGGAGGCCGCTCGAATGTCGGTCAGGGCCGGCGGGCCAGGTGGACGGTGATGTCGGCCGTGACATCGACCGGGTCGGGCAGCACCTCCAGAATCCGGGCGTAGACCTGGTCCTGCTGCGCAGCCGGCAGCTGCAGGTACGCCGAGACGGTTGAGAGCTGGCCGACGTAGTCCTGCGCGCTCATCGACAACCGCCGCTCGATGACCGTCTGTACGACGTCGACGAACTCCTCCGCCGCCAGCAGCTCGGTGCCGGGCCATTGCATGATCGGATCGATCGGGGTTCCTTCGGGGAACGGGACATCGTCGGTGTTGAGGAACGCCGCGCGCGCCGCGCGCGCCTCGGCCGCGACCGCCGGGTCGGCAAGCTGGACCGGACCGCCGAAGTTGGCAAAGACACCATCCGGTTCGAGCAACGCCGCCACTCGCGACCACCGCCCGACCGGATCCGTCCAGTGCATCGCGGCGCCCGCGTACACCAGGTCATATGTCCGGCCAGGTGTCAGCTCCTCGAAGGCAGCGGGCGCAACCTCGACGGATTCCGGAACGTGCTTGCGCAGCTCTGCCAACATCTCCGGGTCGGGCTCGGTCGCGGTGACCACCACCCCGCGGGCCGCGAACAAGCGGGTCGCCTTACCGGTCCCCGCACCGATCTCGAGCGCGGTCCGGATCGGCCGGCCCGCATAGGTGACAACCGTGTCGAACAGCTCGTCGGGGTAGCCGAGGCGGAACCGCTCGTAGGCCTGCGCAACCGACCCGAAGCTCAGCGCGCGACCTGACTCCGTCGCCCTCCTCGGCATCGGGCTTGTGGTCCCCGCGTGGTCCGGGTCTGTCACTGCGCCAACGGCGAGCCGACTCGATGCGCCGTACCGTCATTGCTCACGACATCGATCCTCTCGTGAGGGGTCGGGCGAGCCAACCGAGATTGACGACCACGAGCCGCGCCGATCAGACGGCCGGATCGGCCATGATCTCGCGCACCTCCTGCGCACAGCGGCACGCCGCGGCGAACCTTGCCGCCCACTCCAACGCCGCCTCGCGCCCGGGCACATCAACGATGGCGAAGCCACCAACGACTGCCTTCGTCTCCGGATCTGGCCCGTCGGCGACCGTTCCGTCGGGGGCCACGATGCTCGCCCGCTGGGAGTCGATCCCGCCACCAAACACCCAGACGCCGGCGTCCTGAGCAGCCTTGACCACCTCATGCGCAGCGCGATCCACCTCCGGCAGGTCCTCCTCAGGGAACGTCATCGCCCCGTCGTCGAACGAGATCAGGTACCGCGTCACCGGATGGCTCCTCGCGCTCAGAGGTCGTATGCCACCGCGTGGCGGGGTTGGTACAAGCCGACTTCGCCGGCGCCGGGCACTCGAAGACGAGTGAGCAACCCGAAGCCGGCGTTCTGCACCGGCGAGGTGAACTCGACTCCCTTGGCGCTCAGCTCCGCGACGGTCGCCTCGATGTCGTCGCACATGAAGTAGAGCTCGTGCCGGCCGGACGGCGCGCTGTTCCGCGGGCTATCGGGCGTCCCGGACGGATGGATGCCGAGCTCGGCCGGCGGCAGCTGGAAGATCAGCCAGCCGTCGTGCGCGTCGACGTTGGGCAGCTCCAGCACGTCCCGGAAGAACGCACGCGCCGAGTCCGCGTCCTCCGCGTAGATGATGGTGTGGCTCGCGACGATCACGACCACACCATTGCATGCCTGCGGCGGGCGCCGCGAGGCCGGGCGAGCGTCGCTCAGTCGTTGCGCGCCGCTTCGGGCCCGGTCGTTCGCTCGAGCATCGGGAACGTCGTCGCGATCACTCCCAGCGACACGATCAGCCCGACGACGACCAGCAGGTAGTAACTCAGGCCCGGCGAGTGCAACGACTCGCTCAGCTGCGACCGCAAGAACATCCAGGATGCGAGGAAGCCGACGCCGATCGAGAAGACCGAGATCAGCAGCAGCGGCACCGCGGTCTCGAAGGCGATCACCCGGCGCAACAACGAGATCGGCGTGCCGGTCAACCGAAGCAGGCTGAACGGTCGCCGTCGGTCACCGAGGCCGGCGATCACCGAGACCGCCAGGCTGCAGCCGGCGATCGGCAGGCTGGCGAGAATCACGACATCCACCAGCCGCTGGTACGCCGTGGTCCGCGCCGTGTTGGGATCGTCCGCCCGGATCTCCGCGATCGTGCTGACTTGGAACCGCAACGGATAGCTCCGTTCGAGAATCGTCCTCGCCTGCTCGATCGCCGCAGTCGATCCGGTGGTCTCTACCACGACGTACAACGCCGGCAGCCGGTCGATTCGCGATGAGGACAGCCGGCTGGCCGGCCACGTGACGTTGGTGGCCTTCAGCGAGCCGAGGTTACGAAGGTCCGGCTTGATCGAAGCGGTCTGCGCGCCTCCCGTGCAACGGCCGATGGCCGGCGTCGCGGCAAGGGCGGTGCACGAGACGAGACTGCTCGGCTGCCCGGCCTCGGAACCCTTGAGATCCGCCGGATCGAGATGAAGCACGGAGACGCCGGTCACCCCGCGGACGGTCGCCAACGAGGAGGTGAGCGAAGCCGGAACCGACCTCACGTCGCTGCCGACGCCATGGGGCCGGAAGTCGGCGAACGAGTCGACCAGCGTCCGGGCCGCGGCCGGGCTGCTCCGGCCGTCGTCGTTGTATGCCGTGATGGTCGTGATCAGGACCATCGCCACGCTGGTCACGAACAGCGCGATCACGAGACCGCTGATCGCCCGGAAGCCCGCGCGCGGGTTGTCGGACAACCGCCGCGCCGCGAGCAGCGTGGCCGGTTTGCGGGTACGACGGGCCATCAGCCGCGAGCCGGCCATTGTCAGCCACGGTCCGGCGATCACCAGGCCGGCCATGGTGATCAGGATGCCGGTGAGATACGCATCGATCTGCCCTGAGGTCTTCTGTGGCCGGCCGGCATGCACGAAGTAGGCGAGCTCGCCCAGACCGACGACCAGCGGGATCAGCCGGTAGGCCCGGGGCGCGGGTGGCGTCGTACGGCGGCTGACCCCCAATGGAGAGGCTTGCGCCCGGCGCAATGCGATTCGCGCAGCGATCACCGCAGCCAACGGCACCCCCACCGCGACAACCGCGGCCGTACGGAGGTTCAGTGCGAGGTCGCTGGTGAAAAAGCGCGCCCCGGTGAAGGGAATCGGGGCGATGAGCACGCGGAGCCCGAAGAACACCGCGAAGCCGACCGCGACCCCGAGAACTGCGGCCAGCAGCGACTCCACAGCGGAGATCACCGAGATCTGGCTCGGCGTCGCACCGACCAGCCGCATGGCGGCGAAGCGCTGTTCGCGACGGGCGGTCGACAGTCGCGACGCCGTGCCGATGAAGATCAGGATCGGGAACAGCAACGCCGCCGCGCTCACCGCGAGAACGAGGTCGATGCCGCTCGCGTTGATCGCACCGACGTAGAAGCACGCGCCGTTGCAGTCGTGCGGGGTCTGCGTGAGCAGACTCGTCACCCGGGATGCCCCCCGGACGTTGGCGAGCGACGCCGGGGTCCTGCCGACCACGACGACGAGTGAGGTCGGCGACGGCAGCCCCGCCGCGCCGATCGTCCCCACTTGATGACCTGGGTAGCGGTCGGCGAGCTCGGCCGCCGGCACGGAGTGCAGTAGCCGGCTCATCGCCGGCGAAGCGAAGTACTGGCCGGGCCCGGGGAGCCTCGACATTCCCGGCGGCACCGCCGACGTCGGGCCGGTCGTCGCAACGTCGATGCGCGCGATCGACTTGCCGTGGAACTCGTCGGCGGTGAGCAGCCACCACATCGGTGCGTTGCTCGACGAGGACGATGCGGGGATCGCGGGCACCGTTCCGGTCTCGAGCCAGGCGTACTTCCCGTTCTGTGTGTTGACCGCGTTGATCCCGGCCAGCGCGACCAGCAACATGCCGACTCCGAGCGCGACGCCGGCCGCGGTCACGAGCAGCCGGACGAGCGTCTCGCGACCGCCGTTGAGGGTGAGCCGCATCCCGAGGCGGATCACGGCGACGGCTGGAGCTGGTTGACCCGGCCGTCGCGTACGACGACTTCGCGGTCGGCGTACGCCGCAACGCGTGGCTCGTGCGTGACGAGGATCACCGTCGTGCCGCGTTCCCTAGCTGCCGCGACCATGAGCTCCATCACCCGCTCCCCGGTGAGCGAGTCCAGCGACCCGGTGGGCTCGTCGGCGAACAGGACGTCCGGGTGCGCGACCAGCCCGCGCGCCAGTGCGATCCGCTGCGCCTGGCCACCGGAGAGCTCCCCTGACCGCCGCTGCTGGGTGCCGTCGAGGTCCATGCGGTCGAACCACGTCCGCGCCTCGCCGAGCGCCTGCGCGCGGTCGATGCCGTTGAGCAGCAACGGAAGCGCGACGTTCTCCTCCGCGGACAGCTCGGGCACGAGCTGCCCGAACTGGAAGACGAAACCGAACCGGTCGCGGCGCAAGGCGCTGCGACGGCTCTCCCCGAGGGTGTCGATGCGGTTGCCGGCGTAGTAGATCTCGCCCGAGTCAGGCACGAGGATGCCGGCCAGGCAGTGCAGCAGGGTCGACTTGCCCGACCCGCTCGGCCCCATCACGGCGAGGATCTCGCCGGCGTTGACCGCCAGGCTTGCGCCGCGCAGAGCCGGCGTCTGGCCGAAGGACAGGTAGGCATCGCGCGCCTCGATCACCGCGGTCATCGCTGGACCTCCTTCGCGAGTGACTCCAGTCGTGCGGCGGTCAGATCGATCCAGCGCAGGTCCGCCTCGAGGTGGAACAGCGAGTGGTCGGCGAGCAGCGCGTCCACCACACCGCCGGTACGCCGCAGCTCGGTCAGCTCGCGCATGCGCTGCAGATGCGCGGCGCGCTGCGCGTCGAGGTAGTGCTCGGCCGGCCGGTCGAGCATGAGGGCGAGCACGACCTTCACGAACAGCACGGTCTGCAGGTGCGGCTCGGCCTCGACCGGCCCCGAGAGCCAGGCATCGAGCTCGGTGGCACCCTCGTCGGTGATCACGTAGCGCTTGCGGTCGGGACCGGCGCCGGGCTCGGCTTCGGCGGCGATCACGAGGCCGTCGCGGGCGAGCCGGCCGAGGGTGGCATACACCTGGCCGAACGGCAGCGGCTTGCCGCGGCCGAAGTAGGCGTCGTACTCGCGCTTGAGGTC
>DATJSI010000009.1 GCA_035504215.1 Mycobacteriales bacterium | reverse complement strand
AGCTCCGGCCCGGCACGATCGACGGCCGGCGTCCGGTGTTGCCGCGGACGCCGGCGCTCGACGAGGGGTCGGCCGAGGCTGGGCTCGGCGATCCCACCCGGCGGACCGCCGCGGGGCGGCGCGGCGACACCTGCCACATCGACGTCGTCGACAGCGCGGGCAACCTCGTGTCGGCGACGCCGAGCGGCGGCTGGTTGGACAGCTCGCCGTACATCCCGGAGGTCGGCTTCTGCCTCGGCTCGCGGGCGCAGATGTTCTGGCTGCAGCCGGGGCTTCCCAGCTCTCTCAAACCCGGCACCCGGCCGCGCACAACGCTGACCCCGTCGCTCGCGCTGCGTGACGGCGAGCCCTGGATGGCATTCGGTACGCCGGGCGGTGACCAGCAGGATCAATGGAGCCTGGCGTTCTTTCTCGCCGTCGTCCACGGCGGGCTCGACCTGCAGGCCGCGATCGAGGCGCCCTGCTATCACTCGGATCACTTCCCGAGCTCGTTCGCGCCCCGGGCCGCCCGACCCGGCGTCCTTGTGGTCGAGGACCGGCTCGGCGCCGCGACGATCGACGAGCTACGCCGGCGCGGCCACCGGATCGAGGACGCAGGGTCGTGGGCGCTCGGTCGGATGAGCGCGGTCGCGCGGGAAGGCGCGGTGCGACTCGGCGCCGCGAACCCGCGAGGAGTGCAGGGTTATGCCTGCGGACGTTGACGCCGGCGCGCGACGGCTGGTGCTGCTGCCCGCGGTCGACGTCGCCGGCGGCACAGCCGTCCGGCTGGTGCAGGGCGAAGCCGGTACCGAGACCGCCTACGGAGCGCCGTTGGACGCCGCTCTCGCCTGGCAGGCGGGCGGCGCCGAATGGGTGCATCTGGTCGACCTCGACGCTGCCTTCGGGCGTGGTTCCAACCGGGAGCTGATCGCCGACGTCGTTGCGCGGCTCGACGTGTCGGTCGAGGTGTCCGGAGGCGTTCGCGACGACGACTCGCTCGCCGCCGCGCTCGGCACCGGCTGCGCTCGCGTGATCATCGGGACCGCGGCGCTGGAACGCCCCGACTGGGTGCGCGAGGTGATCGTGCGGCACGGCGACCGGATTGCCGTCGGGCTCGACGTGCGCGGGCACACCCTTGCTGCGCGCGGGTGGACCGAAGAGGGCGGTGAGCTCTTCGACGTCCTCGCCCGTCTCGATGCCGACGGCTGCGCGCGCTACGTCGTCACCGATGTCCGCCGGGACGGGATGCTGAACGGGCCGAACCTCGACCTGCTCGGTGCGGTGTGCGCAGCCACCGACCGACCCGTGGTGGCAAGCGGTGGAGTCGGCAGCCTCGAAGATGTGCGGGCGATCGCCGGCCTGGTGCCGGTCGGCGTCGAAGGCGCCATCGTCGGTAAGGCGCTGTATGCCGGGCGGTTCACCCTGCCGGAGGCGCTGGTGGCGGCCGCGGGCGGTTAGCGTCGAGCGCGTGCCGGTCGCCGTACGCGTCATTCCGTGTCTCGACGTCGACGGCGGGCGCGTCGTGAAGGGCGTCAACTTCCGCAACCTGCGCGATGCGGGCGACCCGGTCGAGCTGGCCGCGCGCTATGCGGACGAAGGTGCCGACGAGCTGGTGTTCCTCGACATCACCGCGTCGAGTGCAAGCCGCGAGACGACGTACGACGTCGTCCGCCGGACCGCGGAGCAGGTCTTCATCCCGCTGACCGTCGGTGGCGGCGTGCGGGCCGTGGCCGACGTGGATCGGTTGTTGCGCGAAGGCGCCGACAAGGTCGGGGTCAACACGGCTGCGGTCGCGCGGCCGGAGCTGCTGGGCGAGATCTCGGAACGGTTCGGCAATCAGGTGCTGGTTCTCTCGGTCGACGCGCGGCGGGTCGTCGACGGACCGCCGACGCCGAGCGGCTTCGAGGTGACAACACATGGCGGGCGGCGCGGGACCGGGATCGACGCGATCGAATGGGCCGTGCGCGGCCAGCAGCTCGGGGCCGGCGAGATCCTGCTCAACTCGATGGACGCGGACGGCACGACCGCCGGGTACGACGTCGAGCTGATCGAGCTCGTCCGCGCAGCGGTGACCGTGCCGGTGATCGCGTCCGGCGGTGCTGGGGCTCTCGAGCACTTCGCCGCGGCCTCGCGCGCCGGGGCCGACGCCGTTCTGGCCGCGAGCGTGTTCCATTTCGGCACGCTGCGGATCGAGGATGTGAAGGCGGCCATGCGCGCGGACGGCCTGCTCGTAAGATGAGTCTCCTCGGGGCTACCGAACGACGTCAGGCTCGGCGGCCGAGGAAGTAGAGGAACTCGGTCTGCAGGTCGGCGTCCGGCGGTGGATCAAGCTTCGGGCCGAACACTTTCGGGTGCCGGATCGCCTCGTCCATCGGTTTGAGCGTCTCGTAGGCGGCGCGAACGGATTCCTCGGGAAGGGAGTCGTCCCCGCCGACCGCGCG
>DATJSI010000008.1 GCA_035504215.1 Mycobacteriales bacterium | reverse complement strand
GTTGCGTCCGAGGTTCACGCGCGCCCACACCGCCACCGCCAGGCCGAGGAAGAACATCGCGAGGCCGACTCCGGCCATGACCGGGCTGTGCGTGCTCGTGTGCCTGAAGGAGCGGCCTCGTCCGGCCAGCAGGATGAGCAGGATGAAGACGAACCGGAGGCCGGCGTAGCGACCCCAGTTGGACCGGCCCGATCTGGTGGCCACCGCCGCGGCCAGCCAACCGACCCAGAAGACGATCCACCCGAGGCCGATGATGAGATCGATGGCGTGCATGAGCGAGACTGACGGTACTCCTAGGGCCGACGCGTCAGCGTCATCTCCCAATTGGTTCGCCAGTCGGTCGCGCCGTCGTCGCAGAACGCCTGCCGCCAGACCGGATGCACTTCATTCGTGGTCCAGGTGAACCGAACGCGCACCGGGCGGCCGGCGACGACGTCCTCGCAGCCGAACTCGCCGACGCCGTCGGCGAACCGTCCGACGACTGGCGGGTCGAGCCGGCCGGGCGCCCGGGTCGAGCTCCACCAGATGCTCCACGCCGCCGACTCTGCGTCGTACAGGCGCAGGGTGAAACCTTCGAACGGCGGGCCGTCCGGCGGGTCGGGCACGTAGATGCGATCCACGTGTCCGACCCCTTCGAGGATCGGGAACGCCTCGCTGGTCGCCTCGAACTCCACCCACTCCGTGCAGTCCGGATCGGTGACATCGCGCAGCTTGCGGTTGTGCACGTTCCAGCGCCCGAAGACGAAGTCGAAGTCGTGGCTGATCGCATCCATGGGCTCGGTTCTATCCCGGGCCACCGACAAGCGGGTCAGGTGCGGGCGTTCGCCAATCCGAGCCTGGTGCTGCCGAGGCCGGGGAACACCCTGGTCGTGCTCAGGCCGCAGCGCTTCTCGAGCAGCTCGGCGAGGATCGTGCGGTAGTCCGTCGCGCCCTTGAGGTTGCCGAGGACGAGGTCGTCGTTGGCGAGCCCCGGCCAGCGACCGTAGACAGCGCCGCCCTTTACGCCGCCGCCGAGCACGAAGACGGCGTTGCCGTGTCCATGGTCGAGCCCTTGCGAGTCGTTCTCCATCACGCGCCGGCCGAACTCCGACAGCGTCACGACCGCGACATTCGCGAACGCGGACCCGAGGTCGGTCGCAAAGGCGGCCAGCGCCTGGCCGAGCCCGGTCAGGTTCGAGTACATCCAGCCGTTCGTCGGCGTACCCATGCCGACGTGCATGTCCCAGTTGCCGCAGTCGACCGCCGCGACCCGCAGGCCGACACCGGCCTTGATCAGCTGCGCAACGCTGCTCAGCGATCCGCCGACGTCGTCGTTCGGGTACGTCGCACCGTTCGCGGGCGTGTACTTCTGCGCCGAGAGCGACTGCGTCGTCTTCAACGCCGCCAACGTCGTGACCGCGGGATCCGCGATCGTCGACGGCGCGCCGTGCTGGAGCTTGCGCAGTGCCGTGTGCCACGACGCGACGTCCTGCGAGCTGGCCCCGCTCAACGAGAACGAGCTGAGCGACTGCATGGCGGTCACCGGGTAGCTGCCGCTCATCGACGACGGGGCGGTTGCCGGACCAACCGAGGTGGCGGCGAACGGGGTGCCGGTGCCCGTCACGCCTGCCATCCGGTCGATCCAGCCCGTGCGCACGGACGACCCCGGTGCGGCGCGCTCCATCTCTTCCATCGCCTCGAAGTGCGACATGGTCGGATCCTTCTGCCCGACCGCGTGCACGAACGCGAGCTGGCCGGCGTTCCAGAACGGGATCAGCGGCGCCAGCGCCTGGTTCATCCCGAACATCGAGTCGAGCGTGAACAGCTGCGAGCTCGGTACGCCGATCGACGGCCGGTTGGGCGCGTAGTTCGGGTCGCCGGCCGGCACCACCGCGGACAGCCCGTCGAAGCCTCCGCGCAGGCTGACCACGACAAGCACGTCGCCGTCGTAGGAGGAGTCGGCGAAGGCGAGCTGGGTCGAGCCGAACGGACCGAAGCCACTCACCATTCCGAGCGCCGCAAGCCCGGCCGCGCCGCCGAGGAAGCCACGCCGGCTGAGCCGTGCCCGCTCGCAGTCCGTGCACATCGTGCCGCCGTCGGCCCCAGGCGTCGCGTTCAGGTCGACGTTCATCGCAGCGCCTGATGCGAGGAGTCGAGAACCAGCGCGACGAGGTAGGGCAGCCGCCAGGTCACCGCTGCGTCGCCGGCGGCGAGCGGGGACGACGGCTTCTCGTCGACGAACGCGGTGATCGCCGCCCGCTGCACGGTGTTCAGCTTCGGCACGTTCAGCGAGCTCGCCAACGCGTCGACCAGCCGCCCGTGCGTTGCCGGCAGCGGCTTCGGGACGAAGTGGTCGAGCTTGGTGTAGCGCAGCTTCTGTGGCCACCACTGACCGGCGAGGCCGACGTGCAGGTTCCACTTGCCGAGGGTCGCGGAGGTCGATGCCCACGACGCGGCCGTGTCGGCGTACCCGTTGGGCGCATGCCAGCCCAGCGGCGGCTGACCGATCGTGCTGGTCAACCACTGCAGGTCACGGACCGCGGCGGTTCCCTTGTGCGGCGGACCGATCCGCAATAGGCGCAACGTCGCCACGAAGTCCTCGTACGGCGTGCGCACCTTCTCGTTGACGGAGTGCGCGAACTCGTGCGAGGCGAACAGCTCGCGCAGCACGGGAACGATCGCCGTCCCGTTCCGCCGATACGTCGCAGCGAGGCGGTCGACCAGTGAACGCGGCGGCTCGTCACAGACGAAGCGGGTCACCAGCTTGGTCGCGATGTGGCGCGCAGTGCTCGGGTGGTGTGCGAGGTAGCGCAGGTAGGCCATCGCGACCTGCTCGCCCTTGGTGGCCGAGTGGTTGGCCGAGTGGAAGCCCATGACCTTGACGTGCCCGACGTAGTGCATCCAAGGCTTGTACTCGAACTGGCCGCCGTCCGGCTCCACCGAGAGCCCGGTGAGAATCAGTGCGCTGTTGTGCACGTCCTTCTGCGAGTAGCCGGCCTGGATGCCTACCGTGTGCAGCTCGAGCAGCTCGCGGCCCCAGTTCTCGTTCGGCGCTGCGCCGGTGCTCTCCGCGTTGCCGAGATAGTTGAGCATCGCGGGCGCGCGGCCGGTGTCACAGAGCATGTCGCTGAAGCGCCCGAACGCGTGCTTGCGGATGACCTCGCGGTCGAACAGATGCCGGCTGTCCCACACATCGCTGCTCGGACAGGTCACGTTGAGGTGGTTCGACCAGAAGTCGACCATGATCTCGAGCAGCTGGCGCTTCGACCAGATCGCGCGCGCGATGTGCGTGTCGACCAGGTCGAACATGACGTCCCAGGCCCCGTCCGACAGGTGTTCGTGAACCTGCCAGGTGTTCCACTTGAGGCTCGGCCAGCGCTTGAGCAGCTCGTCCATTGCGTGGTCGGGCACCCGGCCGGGATGCAGCTGGTCCTCGAGCCAGGCCGTCATCCCCTGCTTCTCGACCGCCTGGGCGAGCTCGGGAGTTGCGCCGTACGTCGCCCGCCGGAGCAGGTGGGCAACCGCCGACGGCTTGTCGTGATGGTGGGCGGCGCGATGCTTGTGATGCGCCGGCGCGGCCCAGGCGGTCTGCGTCCCCGTGGCCGACGCGGCGACGACCGCGGCGCCGGTCATCGCACCGAACTGTCGACGGGTGACCGGCACAGTCCCCTATCGGCACCCGCGTGCGCCCGATTCAGCTGCTCCGGACGCTCGCGCGCGATTCCCCCGTTTGCCGTAGCTGCCCGGAGCTGCCCTGCGCCGCTCGCGGATCGACCGCGTTGTTAACGTGCACGTCGTGGGAACCGCCACCGACGCCGAACAGCTGCGGGTCGAACGCCTGCTGGATGCCCAGGCGAAGGCCACCGAGCTGTTCGCCGAGGTGGAGTCGCGCGGGATCATCGCGCCGGGGGTCAGCGAGCGGGCCGCGAGCGACGCGATCCGCGACCTCGCCGCCGAACGATTCGGCGTGCAGCGGCACTGGCACAAGCGCATCGTCCGAGCCGGCCCGAACACCCTGCAGCCCTACCGCATGAACCCGCCGGAGCGAGTGATCGAGGCCGATGACATCGTCTTCTGCGACTTCGGCCCGATCTTCGAGGAGTGGGAGGCCGATTTCGGCCGCACGTACGTTCTCGGCGACGACCCGGTGAAGCTCCGGCTGTGTGCGGACCTGCCGGTCATCTTCGATGCCGGGCGTGCGCACTTCGCGGCCAACGACGACATCACCGGCGAGCAGCTGTTCGACCACGTGGTCGACCTCGCCCACCGCGCCGGCTGGGAGTGGGGCGGCCGGATCGCCGGCCACCTCGTCGGCGAGTTCCCGCACGAGGACAACGAGGGCGACGAGCGCTACTCCGACATCATCCCGGGCAACGACCGTCGGATGCGCGGCCGCGACCGGCTCGGCCGGATCTGCCACTGGATCCTCGAGATCCA
This sequence comes from Mycobacteriales bacterium, assembly GCA_035504215.1. Taxonomy (NCBI): domain Bacteria; kingdom Bacillati; phylum Actinomycetota; class Actinomycetes; order Mycobacteriales; species Mycobacteriales bacterium. The sequence goes on along the minus strand of DATJSI010000008.1, from coordinate 10,186 downwards.
TCTGGTCGACCGCGAGCGGGAGATCGGCGGCTTCTACGAGCAGCTGCTCGATCTCGGCTGAGCGGCCCTCCCCACCACTCGCTGATTTCGCTGGACAGCGCCGTCGGCGCTCCGTACTATACCCAGTATTCTACCGGCTGGAGACAACGATGAGCGTCCGGCACGCGCTGCTCGCCCTGCTCAGCGAGGGCCCGAAGTACGGCCTGCAGCTGCGGCAGGAGTTCGAGGCCAACACCGGCGAGGTCTGGCCGCTGAACGTCGGGCAGGTCTACACGACCCTGCAACGCCTGGAACGGGACGGACTGGTCGAGTCCGACGGTGACGAGGACGGCGGACCCCAGAAGGGGTTCCGGATCACCGACGACGGCGAGACCGAGCTGGCGTCCTGGCTGCGGACTCCCCCGGACCTGTCCTCACCACCCCGCGACGAGCTGGTCATCAAGGTGCTGATCGCGCTGCGCGTGCCGGGCGTGGACATCCGCGAGGTGATCCAGTCGCACCGGCGTTACCTGGTCGAGCTGATGCAGGAGTGGACCCGGCTGAAGGAGTACTCGGCCGACCGGGATCTCAACTTCGCGCTCGTGGTCGATGCCGAGCTGTTCCGGCTCGACTCGGCGATTCGCTGGCTGGATGCGGCGGACGGCCGGATCAAGCGCTCCGCAGACGACCCACCCGCACGGTCGACGGCCGCGCTGCCGAGGCTGCCACGAAAGGCAGGAGCACCACGATGAGCATCCTGGAGCTGCGCACGGTCTCGAAGAAGTACGGCGAAGGGCCGACCGAGGTGCGTGCCCTGCACGACGTCACCCTCGCCGTCGACCGCGGCGAGCTGGTCGCCGTCATGGGGCCGAGTGGCTCCGGCAAAAGCACGCTGCTGACGATCGCCGGCACCCTGGAGGATCCCACCGGCGGCGAGGTCGTCCTGGGGGGTGCGGTCGTCTCGGGAATGTCCCGAGCGGACCGCGCGAGGGTCCGCCGGCGCTTCGTCGGGTTCGTGTTCCAGGACTTCAACCTGCTCGCCGGACTCACCGCGGCCGAGAACGTGTCGCTTCCGCTGGAGCTCGACGGCACCGCGGCCCGGGCCGCTCGTGCCACCGCCCTGGCCGTCCTCGACGACCTCGGACTGTCCGCGCGCGCCGACCGGATGCCGGACGAGCTGTCCGGCGGCGAACGCCAGCGGGTCGCGATCGCCCGCGCGATCGTCGGGGACCGCTCGCTGCTGCTTGCCGACGAGCCGTCCGGTGCGCTCGACTCGGCGAACGGCGAGGCCGTGATGCGGATGATCCGCACCGCGTGCCACAACGGTGTCGCGGGTGTCGTGGTCACCCACGATGCTCAGCTCGCGTCGTGGGCCGACCGGGTCGTGTTCCTCCGTGACGGCGCGGTCGTCGACCAGACGTCGCCACCACCGGGACCCGAGTCGCTCCTCGCCCACGAACGCCGGGCCTGACGGCATGACCTCGACCCTGACCGATCGCCCGGTCGCGGCCCGTCCCGACAACAGCCGGGCCGCACGGCGAGCGGTCACACGGTGGGCCTGGCGACTGTTCCGCCGTGAGTGGCAGCGGCAGCTTCTCATCATCGGCCTGCTCGTTGTCGCGCTCGCCGCGATCATCGTGGGTCTCGGCACCGCGACGAACGCCGCCGGCCTCAAACCCGACCCCACCTTCGGTACGGCGAACACCATCCTGACCCTGCAGGGATCCGATCCCACCTTGTCGGCGGACCTCGCCGACATCACGCGCGAGTTCGGCACCGTCGACGTGATCGCGCATCAGTCGGTGCCGATTCCCGGCTCCATCGCAAGCGTCGACCTGCGCGCCGAGCGCCCGACCGCCGCGTATGGACGCCCCACGCTGCGCCTGGACCACGGTCGGTTTCCGACCGCGGCCGGCGAGGTCGCCGTCACCTCCTCGGTCGCGAAGACCTTCAACCTGTCGATCGGGAGCAGCTGGCGAGCACTGGGCCGCACCTATCGAGTCGTCGGTCTGGTGGAGAACCCGCTCAACCTGCTCGACGAGTTCGCGATGGTCGCACCCGGGCAGGCGAACCCGCCGCAGTCCGTCTCGATTCTGGTCGACGCAAGCCGCGCACAGGTCCAGGACTTCCGCCTTCCGGGCGGTCGCGGGCTGGACATCAGCAGCCGAGGCGGTGCCGGCAAGGCGGCGAGCGCCGCGATCGTGCTCATCCTCGGCACGCTGGGTCTGCTGTTCGTCGGGTTGCTCGCGATGGCCGGCTTCACGGTTCTTGCCCAGCGCCGGATGCGAGCCCTCGGCATGCTCGGCGCGGTCGGCGCGAGCGACCGGCAGCTGCGTCGCGTCATGCTCGCCAACGGCGCGGCGGTCGGAGCGACTTCGGCGATCCTCGGCGCCGCGGTCGGCATCGCGGCGTGGTTCGCGCTGGCCCCGGCGCTGCAGTCGCTCATCAACCAGCGGATCGACCGGTTCGACCTTCCGTGGTGGGCGATCGCCGCCGCGATGCTGCTCGCGCTGGTCACCGCGATCGGCGCGGCCTGGTGGCCGGCCCGTGCAGTGGCGCGGGTGTCGGTCATCTCCGCGCTGTCGGGTCGAGTGCCTCGCCCGCAGCCCGCGCATCGCTTCGCCGCCGCCGGGGCAACGCTGGTCGCGATCGGCGTCGTACTGCTGGCGTTCGGCAGCCACGACCACCGAGCGGCGTTCATCATCGGCGGAACGCTGGCCACGCCGGTCGGCATGGTGCTGCTCGCGCCGATCGCGCTCACCGCGATGGGCGCCACCGCCGGTCGAACGCCGGTCCCGGTGCGGCTCGCCGTCCGCGACCTGGCGCGGTTCCGGGCCCGGTCCGGCGCCGCGCTCAGCGCGATCACGCTCGCGGTCGGTATCGCGGCCACGATCTCGATCGCTGCGGCGGCCGCGCGGCCGGCGGCGAGTGCGGGAAACCTGCCGCGCAACCAGCTCGTCGTCTACCTTTCTCGTTCCGAGCCGGGCAACGCCCAGGTGCCGGTGCTCAGCACGGGGCAGCTGTCGACCGCGACCGCACAGGTGCACCGGCTCGCCGCAGCCATCGGGGCGAGTGTGCTGCCCCTGGCCCAAGCCCGCGCCCGCAACGGCGGCGAGGTGTACGTGCAGCCGGCCACCGGCTCCGGCGGCTCGAGCCGGGTCAGCGTCGGCCCGGCCGGCCCCGGCGGCACCAACGGTCAGCCCAACAGCTACCTGACCGCGAGCCTCGCGAGCGTGACGACGAACAACCGCGGCGGCATCAGTGTCTCCGCGATGGACACGTTGTACGTCGCCACGCCTGCGGTGCTCGAGCACTTCGGCCTGCCGGCCGCTCTCGCGGGCTCCTCGGCCGACGTGCTCACCGGACGACCGGACGCCCTCGGTCTGCAGGTGTTCGATCCCGCCCGGCAGAACCCCACGCAGTCCTACGGGCTGGCGCACCCCGCGATCACGAGGCTCCACGGGCTGCCGGCGTACACCTCTGCACCGAGTGCACTGATCACCAGCCATGCGATGAACCTGCTCGGAATGCGCCCCGCCCCGGCCGGCTGGCTGGTCCAGACCCCGCATGCCCTGAGCGCCGCACAGATCGCCGCTGCCCAACATGCCGCGGCGGCGGCCGGGCTGTACGTCGAGCGGCGCGACTCGAAGCACTCGCTGGCGGAGACGCAGACCTGGGCCACGCTCGCCGGCCTGCTGCTCGCCCTCGGCGTACTCGCCATGACCGTCGGCCTCATTCGCAGCGAGACCGCGCGCGACCTACGCACGCTCGCCGCCAACGGAGCCGGCGCCGCGGCTCGCCGTACCGTCACGGCCGCGACGGCTGCCGCCCTTGCGCTGCTCGGAGCCCTGCTCGGCACGGCCGGCGCCTATGCCGCCTTGCTCGCCTGGTACCGCAGCAACCTCACCCCGCTCGGCCGCGTACCGGTCCTCGATCTGGTGATCCTGCTCGTGGGCCTGCCGGCGGCGGGCGGGCTCGCCGCCTGGCTAGTCGCCGGCCGCGAGCCGGCCGGCCTCGGTCGCACCGCACTGGAGTAGCCGTCCGATCCACGGCGGCATCGGCGCGATGTCCAGCACGCCGAGAGTGAAGCCGACGGTGACGCGGTTCCACAGCCGCCAGCGGAACACCATCGCGTGCACGTCGCCGCGCACCGGCAGGTAGCCCACCGTGGCACCGATCGCGGCGAGCTGCGCCGCGCGTTGCCGGGAGGCGCGCGGTGAGGTCACCCGGTCGAGCGTCCCGTGCGCGATCAGCACCGGCGTGCCCGCGAGCTGGTTGATCGGGTCGTTGTCGACGACCCACGGCGCGAGCGCACAGACTCCCCGGACGCCGGGGTCGCCGCCCACGGCGAACGCGGTCCGGCCGCCCATCGAATGCCCGACCAGCGCGACCGGCACGTCGCCGTGTGCAGCGCGCACCTGCTCGAGCGCCCACCGCACGTCGGCGACCGGCGAGCGCTCCGGATCGTTCCACCCGCGATAGCGGTAACGCAGCTGCCGCACCTCCAAGCCGTGGCGGCGACCGCGACGATGGAGCATCGCGGCGAACGGACGCATCCGAAGGACGGTCAGGTGTCGCGATTCGCTGGGTGCATAGCTGCGCGCGCGACCGCCGGGCAACACGAGCACCACGGCCGCCGTCGCCCCGTCCGCCGGCCTGATGACGACCGACGGCGTCGGTGGCCCGGCGATGGCGCCCGGTTCGGTCACCGTCCGCGTTTGGCGCGCTTGCGGGCGAGCGCGGCGAGCTCGATCGGCCGCGCCTGCTCGAGCGTCGGTGCGCTGCCCCCGAGGTACGCCGGCTGCCACCACGAGTCGGCGGCGCTCGCCGGCGGCGGATAGGCCCGCTGGACCTCTTCGACCAGCTTCGTCAGCCGTTCGTGCAGCACCCTGGTCAGGTCCATCGCGGTCTCGGATCCGGTGCGCTCGATCGGGGCGCCGATCTTCACGACGACCGGGACGTGCCGCCGCGGTCGCGGCCGATGACCCGTCGTCCATACGCGCTGGCCGCCCCACACGACGACCGGCAGCAACGGCACGTCCGCATCCATCGCCATTCGTGCTGCACCCGACTTCAACGTGCGAGGGACGAACGCCCGGCTGATCGTCGACTCCGGGAACACGCCGACCAGCTCGCCGTCGCGCACCACCCGAACCGCCTCGGCGTACGCGCCCGCACCCGCGGCACGGTCGACCGGAATGTGGTGCATGGCCCGCATCAGTGGCCCGGACACCGGGTTGTCGAACACCGCTTTCTTCGCCATGAACCGCACCAGCCGGTGCTTCGGCAGTGCGGCGTATCCGACGAACATGAAGTCGAAGTAGCTGACGTGGTTCGAGGCGAGCACGGCACCGCCGGAGTCCGGCAGGTGCTCGACGCCCTCGATCTCGAACTGGAAGTCGAGCGCGCGGAATAAACCGATCGCGGTACGGATCACCCCTGCATAGACACGTTCGGTCACACCATGATCTTCGCGTGCCCGGCCACCACGGTTCGCGTCAGGTCACCGTGGCGTGGCGCGGGCGGGTCAGGCGACCGGAGCGGCGAGCTCGCCCTCGGGTACGTCACCCGGCTGGATCCGGATCAGGAAGAAGGCCGCGATCAGCCCGAAGGCGGCAAAGATCGCACCAGCCTTGAAGGCCGCATCGGCGCCATGGGTGAACGCATGCTGGGCCAGTGCGGCCGGACTCAGCGTCCCGGCGTTCGCGGTCGCATCATGGGTGTAGGCGCGGCTGAACACGGTGACGAGCGCGGACAGTCCGATCGTTCCGCCGATCTGCTGGCCGACGTTCAGCATCGCCGACGCAATGCCCGAGTCCTGCGGCTCGACCCCGCCCACGGCGGTCAGCGTGATCGGGACGAAGACGCAGCCCATCCCGACCGCGATCAGGCTGATCGCCGGAAGAACGTGACCGACGTACGACGAGTCCGGAGCCAGCGAGGACAGGAACACCAGGCCGAACCCGGTCAGCAGGATCCCGGCGATGATGAGCGCTTGCGGGCCGAGCTTGCTGACCAGCCGGCTCACGACCTGCGCAACGACGATGATCACCGCGCTCACCGGCAGGAAGGCGAAGCCCGCCTTCAGCGGCGAGTAGCCCATCACCTGCTGGACGAACTGGGTGAGGAAGTAGAACATCGCGAACACCGCTGCGCCGAGGATGAGCATGACGACGTAGCTGCCGACGCGGACCCGCGATCGGAACAACCGCAGTGGCATCAACGGGTTCGAGATCCTCGACTCGATGACGACGAACGCGGAGAGCAGGACCACGGCGATGGCGAACGAGAGGATGGTCGTCGTCGAGCTCCAGCTGTACGTCGCGGCGTGGATGAAGCCGTAGACCAGGGCCGCCATCCCGCCGGTCGAGGTGACCGCGCCTTGGATATCCAACGACCCGGCGCGCCGCCGCTCGGTCTCCACGATGACCATCGGCGCCGCGATCGCGAGAGCCACACCGATCGGTGCGTTGACGAACAGCACCCACCGCCACGAGAGCAGGTCGGTCAGGACGCCGCCGAGAATCAGGCCGACTGCAGCACCGGCGCCGGAGACGGCGGCGTACACACCGAACGCCTGGTTGCGTTCCGGGCCCTCGGGAAACGTCGTGGTGACCAGAGCGAGTGCGGTCGGGGAAGCGATCGCGCCGCCGACGCCCTGGATCGCCCGCATCGCAAGCAGGAAGCCCTTGTCCTGGGCGAAGCCACCGGCCAGGCTGGCGAGGGCGAACACGAGCACGCCGATGATGAACATCCGCCGCCGGCCGAACAGGTCGCCGGTGCGACCGCCGAGCAGCAGCAAGCCGCCGAAGACCAGCGTGTAGGCGTTGAGCACCCACGAAAGCCCGGTCGCCGAGAAGTGCAAGGCGGTGTGGATGTGCGGCAGCGCAATGTTCACGATGGTCGCGTCGAGCACGACCATCAGCTGCGCCATCGCAATGACCATCAGCGCCAGCTTGGGATGCACCTTGTGCGCCGCGCCGCCGCCGGCCGCGGAAACCTGGGTATCGGTTGTCGTGCTCACGACAGTCCCCTCAGACGTTCTGCACGCCCACTCCGAACAGTGAGCGGATCGAGACGGTGAACCGTTTCACAGTGAACGGATCCGTTCCTTATTCTGGCACCGTAGTCGATCCTTGTAAGAAACGCAACCGTTCTTTATTCTTGCACACGTGACCACCGCGATCCGCCGGCGGGGTGACGCCTTGGTCGACGCGATCCGGGCCGCCACCATGGCCGAGCTGGCCAGCGCGGGGTACGACGCGCTCACGATCGAAGCCGTCGCGGAGCGCGCCCACACCGGCAAGGCGAGCATCTACCGGCGGTGGCCGAACAAGCTCGAGCTCGCGCTCGACGCGATCGAGACCTACATGCCCTCGCTCGGTGCTGCTCCGGACACCGGCAGCGTCCGCGGCGACCTGCTGACGGTCATGCGCCGGGTCGCCAAGCATCTGAACAGCAGCGAAGGCGGAGTCATGCGCGCCTGCATGAGCGACGTGAAGACCCACAGCGAGCTGGCTGCCGCGGTTCGCGAGCGGCTGGTCGCACCTCGCAAGCAGGTGATGTTCGAGCTGCTGCGGCGAGGGATTGACCGCGGCGAGGTGCGACCGGAGGCGCTCAACGACCGGGTCGCCGAGCTCGGTCCGATGCTGCTGCACGCCGAGCGGGTCGAGACCGGCCGACCGGTGCGCGACGCCGACGTCGTCGCGATCGTCGACGACGTCCTGATCCCCCTGCTCCGCCCGGCCGCCGACTGACCACCGGATGCCGACGCTTGCCGAGAAGCTCGGGATGGCCGCCGGGCACCGCATTCTGGTCCTCGGTCCGGCACCGGGCGCGGTTCTGGCTCAGCTCCCGTCGCTGCACCGGCGGCCGACGGTGAAGCCGTACGACGTCGTCGTCGCGTTCTGCCCGGACCGGCTGGCCCTCGAAGGCCGCGCCGGTAGCCTGCCGGACCGGCTCGCGACGAAGGGCGCCCTGTGGTTGCTGTGGCCGAAGCGCTCCAGCGGCGTGGTCACCGACATCGGTGAGGCCGACGTTCGCTCCGCAGGCCTTGCGACCGGCCTGGTCGACGTGAAGATCGCGGCCATCGACGACACCTGGTCCGACTGAAGTTCGTGCACCGCCGCTGACCACATCAGCACACAACTGACCGATGAGCCGGTCGGTTTGACCTGTGCAGTCGGATTTGCCGCGCGGCCGGAGGCCGGTTGTGTGCTCATGCGGGCAGGTGGCGCGGGCGTAGCCTGAGAGGTCGGTAATCCGACCCCTCCCGCGCGAAAGAGGCGACCCCTCCCGTGACTGTCGACGCCGACCAGTTCGCAGGCTTCGGTCCCAACGAATGGCTTGTTTATGAGATGTACCAGGCCTATCTGAAGGACCCGGACTCCGTCGATGCGGCCTGGTGGGACTTCTTCGCCGACTACGCCAACCAGGCGCCGACCAACGGCTCGGCGACAGCGCCTGCGCAGGCGGCGCCGGCGCCCGTAACCGCCGGGCCGGCAGCAGCCTCTTCGACCCCGGCTCCCCCGACGCCGGCGGCTTCGACCCCCGCTGCCTCGACCCCTGCTGCCTCGACCCCGGCGGCTTCCACACCGGCGCCGGCCGCCGCGCCGGCCGCCGCGTCCGCTCCCACCCCGACGACGACCGACCCGGACGCCGTGAGCCGTCCGCTCAAGGGCGCCGCCGCCCGCACGGTGCTCAACATGCAGACCAGCCTCGGCGTCCCGATCGCCACCAGCGTTCGCGCCGTACCGGCGAAGCTACTGATCGACAACCGGGTGGTCATCAACAACCACCTGCGACGCGGCCGCGGCGGCAAGGTGAGCTTCACCCACCTGATCGGCTATGCGATGGTGCGTGCGCTCGCGGCCGTGCCAGTGATGAACCGCTCGTTCGCCGACGTAGACGGAAAGCCGGTGGTCATCGACCACGAGCACGTGAACCTCGGCCTGGCGATCGACCTGGCCAAGGACGACGGCAGCCACAGCCTGGTCGTGCCGTGCATCAAGAAGGCCGAGTCCATGGACTTCTCGAAGTTCTGGACCTCGTACGAGGAGATCGTGCGGAAGGCCCGCACGGGCACCTTGTCCGCGGATGACTTCGCAGGTACGACGATCAGCCTCACGAACCCCGGCACGCTCGGCACAGTGCACTCGGTGCCACGGCTGATGGCCGGGCAGGGGGCGATCATCGGGGTCGGCGCGATGGAGTACCCCGCGGAGTTCCAGGGCGCCGCGCCGGAGACCCTCGCCAGGCTCGCGGTCAGCAAGATCCTCACGCTCACCTCGACCTACGATCACCGGATCATCCAGGGCGCGGAGTCCGGCGAGTTCCTGCGTGCGATGCACCAGCTGCTGCTGGGCGCGGACGGCTTCTGGGACGACGTTTTCGCCGCGCTGCGGATTCCCTACGAGCCGATCCGCTGGGCCGAGGACATACCCGTCACCCACGACGAGGAGGTCGGCAAGCCGGCCCGCGTCATCGAGCTGATCCACGCCTACCGGGTACGCGGCCATCTGATGGCCGACACGAACCCGCTCGAGTTCGAGCTGCGCCGCCATCCCGACCTCGACGTCGTGACGCACGGCCTCACCCTGTGGGACCTCGACCGCGAGTTCCCGACCGGCGGCTTCGGGGGGCAGCCGCTGATGAAGCTGCGCGAGATTCTCGGTGTCCTGCGCGACTCGTACTGCCGCACCACCGGCATCGAGTACATGCACATCCAGGACCCCGAGCAGCGCAAGTGGATCCAGGACCGGGTCGAGCGCCCGCACGCCAGCCCGGCACGCGAGGAACAGCTGCGAATCCTCGGCAAGCTCAACCAGGCCGAGGCGTTCGAGACCTTCCTGCAGACCAAGTTCGTCGGTCAGAAGCGGTTCTCGCTCGAAGGCAGCGAGTCGGTCATCCCGCTGATCGACGCGGTGGTCTCCGCCGCCGCGCACGACGACATGGACGAGGTCGTCGTCGGCATGGCGCACCGCGGCCGGCTCAACGTGCTCGCCAACATCGTCGGCAAGTCCTTCGGCCAGATCTTCTCCGAGTTCGAGGGCAACCTGGACCCTCGTACGGCGCACGGCTCCGGCGACGTGAAGTACCACCTCGGCGCGGAAGGCACCTACACCGCGCTCGACGGCGAGAAGGTCAAGGTCACGCTCACCTCGAACCCGTCCCATCTCGAGACCGTGGACCCGGTCGTCGAGGGCAT
>DATJSI010000007.1 GCA_035504215.1 Mycobacteriales bacterium | reverse complement strand
CAGTGCCCGGCGCCGGACCCCGGTGACGTGCACGTGGTCAGGCCGCCGCGCTTGACGGCCCAGCCGTGGCTGGACAGCAGCTTGACGGCGGCGGCGGGCGAGTACGGCCACGGGCCCTTGGCCTCGTAGGCGTCGATGTACGGGTTTGCCGGGATCACCGGGACCGGGCCGTAGTCGGTGTGGCCGTAACCCTCCAGCGGGCCCTTGAGGTACGCGGGCTCGTCGATCAGTGACTGCATGGCCTGCCGGAGGTAAGGCTGCGCGATGAGCGGCCCGGTCTTCGGGTTCTGGAAGTTCATCAGGAAGAAGCTCGTGCCCCAGCCCTGCCATTGCGTGGTGGTGTAGCCGTCCGAGGCGAGCGCCGGCGACTGCGACGCGTCCTCCGTCGGCAGGTAGCCGTAGTCGATCGAGGTGCCCGAGCGCAGCACGTTGAGCTCGGAGGTGTCGCTGGTGAACGGCAGTTCGACGAAGTAGCTGAGCCTGGGCTTGTCCGGGCCCGCGTAGGCCTTGTTGGCGGCGAACTTCGCGTAGCCCGTGGTCTGGTAGCTGACGAGCTTCCACGGCCCGTCGACGACCTTCCACAGCGGGTTGCTGCCGTAGCTGGCGAGGTCCTTGGACTGCGCGGTCAGGAAGGCGAAGACGGCCTTCGCCCCGGCGGTCGTCGTGTCGTAGTTGCCAACCTCGCCGGAGGCCGACGTCTTGTCCATCGTCTGTGCGGGCAGCGGCGTGATCTGCGATAGCTGGTCATAGGTGAACCAGGTGGGGTTGAAGGACCCGGTCAGCGTCAGCACGATCGTCTTCGAGTTGACGATCTTGTAGCTCTTCAGGTTGTCCGGGAACTCCCCGGGGATGTACGCGGCGAAGTCGGCCTTGTTGGCCCGCAGCAGGTTGATCCAGAACGCGACGTCGCGGGCTGTGACCGGCTGCCCGTCGGACCAGGTGTAGTTGCCCAGGTGAATGGTGACCACCGAGTTGTTGTCACTGTAGGTGGGCAGGGCGGCGAGGCTCATCGCCGGGTCGACGACCGGCTGGCCCTTCGCGTTGCCGATCCAGTACAGCGACCGGAACGACAGCCGCTGGAATTCCTCGATGTTGGCCACGCTGTAGTACGCGCCGGTGAGCATCGGGAAGATGTAGTTGGGGGTGACCCCCGGCTGCTCGGCGAACGTCGCCGTCCCGCCGCTGGTTGGTTTGCCGCCCGCCGCTGGCGTGCCGGACGACGAACTGCAGGCCGAGGCCAGTAAGGCCACGGAGGCAATGGCGGCGATCCCGAACTGGAGCCTGCGTCTCATCCTGACCTCCTGCGGTCGCTCAGTCCCCTCCTGTCCCTACTTTCCTCACTTTCCACATATCTGCGTGTTTATGCGGGTGAGTATTGTGGCCGACCGGGAGGACGCCATGAGGGTGATCAACGACGCAGGGCGGTTCACGCCCCCGGTCGGGCAGGACCGCAACCACTGGATCGAGCACCTGCGCGTGACCGATCTCAGCGTCGGCACGTACTCCGTCCCGCGCGGCGGCGTGGACGACCAGGTGCCGCACACCGAGGACGAGATCTACGTGGTGATCTCCGGGCGGGCGGTGCTGCGGGCCGGCGAGGACAGCTCCGCGGTAGGCCCCGGCGCGGTGATCTACGTAGCCGCTGGGGAGGAGCACCGGTTCACGGACGTCACCGAGGACCTGGCGGCGGTCGTGCTGTTCGCCCCGGCCGAGGGAACCCGGGAGCAGGCAGGCAGCTAGTCGCGCCGCCGCGTGCCACCGACAACTCTTACTGTCTTGACAAAAAGAGTTGTCGGTGGCACGGTTGTGGCATGCACGATGTCGCAGTGATCGAGGACGCCGCAGCCGCGGAGGCCTCGCTCGATCCGATCCGGGCCCGGATGCTCGCGGAGCTGGCCGAGCCACAGACCGCGACGACACTCGCGGCGCGGCTCGGGCTTGCCCGGCAGAAGGTCAACTACCACGTCAAGACGCTTGAGCAGCACGGCCTGGTGGAGCTGGTCGAGGAGCGCCGCAAGGGCAACATGACCGAGCGCGTCGTCCGGGCTTCCGCCGGGGCCTACGTGATCTCGCCGGCCGCGCTCGCCGTGGTCGCGCCCGATCCAGCCCGGTCGCCGGATCGGCTGTCCGCGCGCTGGC
>DATJSI010000006.1 GCA_035504215.1 Mycobacteriales bacterium | reverse complement strand
CTCGGCGAGCAGCCGGGCAGCCGGCGCCGGCGGCAGCGCGACGACGACGGCGTCGGCCTCGACCGCCTGCTCGTCGGTCGTCGCGCCGTGCACGACCCGCCAGCCGGTCGAGGTGCGCGCCAGCTCCCGCACCGCGCGTCCGGTCAGGATCTCGCCTCCCCGGGTCCCGATCGCGTCGGCCACCGAACCCGGCAGCGAGCCCATCCCGCCGGTCAGCGTCGCGAAGACCGGCTCGGTCGAGGAGACCGGAGGCAGTGCACGCCGGGCCGCCGCGAGCACGGAACGCTCGTCGCGCGGAAGTTGCGGGATGGTGGCGGCGAGCGAGAGCTCGTCCGCCCGCCCGGCGTAGACCCCGCCGAGCAGCGGGTCGACCAGCCGCTCGACCACCGCCCGCCCGACCCGGTGCCCGACCCAGCGCCCAACGGAGACGTCCTCCCCCGGCGCCGAGCCCGGCAGCAGCCGGTCGAGCTCGACCCGGGCGGTCTCGGCGTCCGAGAGAACGCCACGTAGGGCAGCGGCCCGGCTGGGCAGCCCCATCACGGTGCCGGCCGGCATCGGGCGGAGTGCGCCGCGCGCCCAGACACTCGCGGTGCTCGTGCGCGGCGAGACCAGCTCATCCGCGCGGCCGAGCTCGCTCACCAGATCCAGCGCCTCGGGCACCCGCCGCAGGAACATCTCCGCGCCCTCATCGACCGGGACGCCGGCGACGTCGGAGACCCGCAGCTTGCCACCGACCGCCGGTGCCGACTCGATGAGCATGACGTCGACCCCGGCGCCGGCCAGCCGGTACGCCGCGGCCAGTCCCGAAATCCCTCCGCCGGCGACGACCACGCGGCTCATGACAGCGCCGCCGCCGACTCCTCGTGCACTAGCTCGACCAGCCGGGCGAGCACGTCGGGATCGGTGTCGGGCAGGACGCCGTGCCCGAGGTTGAACACGTGCCCCGGCGCGGCCGCCCCCTGTCGCATGACGTCGCGGGCCCGGGCTGCCACCGCATCCCACGGCGCGAACACAACCGCCGGGTCGAGGTTCCCCTGGACCGCGACCTCGGTGCCGAGCCGGCCGGACGCGACGTCGAGCGGCACCCGCCAGTCGACGCCCACCACGTCCGCGCCGGCCGCAGCCATCAGCGCAAGCAGCTCGCCGGTGTCGACCCCGAAGTGAATGCGTGGCACGTCGGCGACCGACTCGAGAACCGCGCGGCTGTGCGGCAGCACATAGCGCTCATAGTCGGTGGCCGACAGCGCACCGGCCCACGAGTCGAACAGCTGAACCGCCTGCGCACCGGCGTCGATCTGAAGCCGAAGGAACGTCGACGCGATCTGAGCCAACCGCGCGGCCAGGTCGTGCCAGGTCGCCTCGTCGCCGTACATCAACGCCTTGGTCCTTGCGTGGTCGCGGCTCGGCCCGCCCTCGACGAGGTACGACGCGAGGGTGAACGGGGCTCCGGCAAAACCGATCAGTGGCACTGATCCAAGCTCGGCGACCAGGTTGCGCACCGCGTCCGCGACCGGCGTGACTGCGCCCGGGTCGAGCGGGGGGACCCGCGCGACGTCTGCCGCGCTCCGCACCGGCGACGCGACGACAGGGCCGATGCCGGGCTTGATGTCGAGGTCGACGCCGGCCGCCTTGACCGGAAGGACGATGTCGCTGAAGAGGATTGCGGCGTCGACGCCGTACCGACGCACCGGCTGCAAGGTGATCTCGGTCACGAGGTCCGGACGAAGGCAGGACTCCAGCATCCCGACGCCTTCCCGCAACGCGCGGTACTCCGGCAACGAGCGCCCGGCCTGCCGCATGAACCACACCGGGGTGTGCGGCACCGGCTCGCGGCGGCACGCGCGCAGGAATGCGCCGTCAGCGGGTTCGGCCATGTCTCGATCGTGTCACGCAGCTCGCGCCGGCCATCGTCAGCCGGTGCCGGTCGACGCGATCAACACCACGCCGGCCAGCGCGGCGACGACACCACTGAGCTGCACCGGTTTCAGCCGTTCGGAGTGGACGAAGCGAGCGAGGATGACCGTGACCGCGGGATACAGCGACGACAGCACCGCGACCAGCGAGAGCAGACCGTGCTGGGTCGCGTACGCGAACGTCGCGTTCGCGCTCACGTCGAAGATGCCGACCATCGCCAGCAACGGCAGATCAGCCGCGGTGATCGCCATCTGCCGCTTCCACCCGGTCGCGAGCGCATAGCCCGTGAACAGCGCGACCGAGATGGCCCGCATCGAGAACAGCATCATGATCGTGCTCGTCCGGGCGCCGTGGTCGACGCAGACGAACACCACGCCGAAGCCGGCGGCCGCGACCACCGCGAGCAGCAGCGGGCGCGCCGCGCGGCGGCGCTCGACGTCCTCGTTCCGAAGCTCCGGCCCGCTCGCCAGCACGACGCCCGCGATCGCGACGACGACGCCGATCGCCTGGACCGCGTTGGGCCGGTCTCCCTGCGCGATGCCCACGGCGACCGGTACGACGACGCCGAGAGCGGCGATCGGGGCGACCACGCCCATCGTTCCGGTGGCCAGCGCCTCGTAGAACGCGAGCAGGCCACCGGTCCCGCTGAGCGCGCCCAGCACGGCCCAACCGACGTACCCGGGTGAGGCGTCGAGCGCACCGGTCAGGACCGCGGCGATCAGCATGCCGAGGGCCCCGACGGCCTGGCTGACCCCTACGACGGCGATCAGCGGCAACCGTCGGCTGGCGGTGCCACCCAGGAAGTCTGCGGTCCCCCACAGGCCGCTCGAGAGCAGCGCGAGGAGGGTGGCCACGACGGGCCAGGCTAGTGCCGGCGCCATGGATCGGCCGCCGTGAACCGCGGGCGCCGGCAGCAACCACGGTTCGCCACCGCGATTCGCGTGTCGCGAGGATCACCGGGATCTTGGCGCTTACAGTGGCCGGGTGTCGGTGGAACTGTCCGCCCCGGCCGACCTGCCGCCTGCCTTTCGCCAGGCGCTGGCCGGTCTCACCGGCGTGGAGCTCCGCCCGGAGATCGTCGTCCACGAGCTGCCCGCCCCGCAGCGGCTGGCGCCGTACGCCGTCGCGCTGCAGGCAACCGCCGTCTCGGGCGACGAGGAGCTCGCCGAGGGCCGGCTCGTGGTGCTCCACGACCCTGACGGCCAAGAGGTGTGGGCCGGCGACACCCGCTGCGTGGCCTACGTCCAGGCCGCGGTCGACCCCGAGATCGCCAGCGACCCGATGCTCGCCGGCGTCGGCTGGAGCTGGCTGATCGAGGCCCTGGACGCGGCCGGTGCGGTCTACACCGCCGAGGGCGGCACCGTCACGCGCACCACCTCGGAGCGGTTCGGCGCGCTCACGGATCAGCCGGTTGCGAGTGACGTCGAGATCCGAGCGTCCTGGTCGCCGAACGGCGACCTGGGACCGCACCTGGTGGCGTTCGGCGAGGTGCTGTGCCTGGCCGCCGGGCTGCCGCCGATCCCACCCGGGGTCGTGGCCATGCCCAAGCGGCTCATCCGACGCGCTCGGTAACCCCGATCGGCGGGAGCGTCGCCTTCACCGGCATCACGCCATTGGCCCCGCTGCCCGCACGTGGCAGCCGCAACGTCAGCGTCGTGCCGCGCACCGGCGTGGACGACACATCCAGCGAGCCACCCACCAGGCGGGCCCGCTCGCGCAGCAGGCCGAGGCCGACATGCCGGCCGCCCTCGGAGTGGACGGTCGCCGGGTCGAAGCCCATACCCCCGTCGACGACGGTCGCGACGACCCAGTCGTCGTCGACCCACAGCTGCGCCCGCGCGGCATCGACGTCGGCGTGCTTCACGACGTTCAGCAGGCCCTCCTGGAAGAACCGGTACGTCGTCACCGCGGTCACCAATGGCAACGGGTACGCCTCCGCCGGCCAGGACAGATCGACCTCGAGGCCGTAGCGGTTGCGCAGGTCGTCGCGAAGGCTCGAGACCGCACGGGCTAGATCACCTTCGCGCAGCGCCGGCGGCCGGGTGCGCGCCATCACCGCGCGGACCTGCTCCTCGGCCTCGCTGATCATGTCGCGCGCGCGCCGGATGCTGACCATGTCCTCGTCGTTGAGCAACACCTGCGCGGTGGTGAGCGACTGCGCGACGGTGTCATGGAGCTCGGCAGCGAGCTGACCGCGCGCACCTTCCTCGGCCGCGACCAGGCCGGAGAGCAGCTCGAACATCCCGGCGCTGGCCGTCTCTGCGCTACGGCGGTGCCGCTCGGCGACCTCGTCGGCGATCCGCACCCTCCGCTGCAGGGCCTCCACCGTGCGGGCACGGGACTGGATCCGTTGCATCGCGCGCGACGCCTGCACGTTCGCGAGCATCGCGATCGTCGCGATGACGAGCGAGGCGGGAGCACCGGCGATCAGCGCCTGCCACATCGGCACCTCGACGTGGCCGGTGGCCCGCAGCAGCGAGGCGGACGCCGCGACGACCGCGCAGCCGGCGGCGAAGGCGAGCACGAACACCACCACCGCAAGTGGCGCGACCCGACCCCGCATCAGCTTCATGACGCCAGCACGCCCGTGGTGGTCCACTCCGCGGAGCGGCCCTGCATCGACATCGAGTCGTCGTCGACGGCGAACCTGGCGAGATCCGGCTCGGCGGCAAGCGCGATCGCGCCGAGCAGCGAGGCGACCGCCCGCTCCACGGCGTACAGCTCGTCAACGATCTCGTGCACCGACGCGGGACCCTCGGTGGCGGCCAGCCGGGCCAGCCGGTTCGCCGACTCCCGCAGGACCACGAGCGATGGCGCCGTGTCCGCCCCGAGGTCACCGAGCGCGCGGGTCGTGCCTTCCGCCGCCTCGGCTTGCGCGAGCGCTTCGTCGCGCGAGGCGGCGAGCTCGGCGATCGACAGCCACGACTCGGCCTGCTGCACGAGCACCTCGGCGAGCATCATCTCGCGGCGGCCGAAGCTCGAGCCCCCCACCGGTCGCCGGGCGACCAGCACCGCGAGCGGAGCCTCGTGACCGCCGAGGACGGTCGCGCACCAGGGCCGGCCTTCGTCGCTGCCGGTGACCGCGCCGCGCTCACCGAGCGCGCGCAGCACCCACGGAACGTCCAGCGCCTCCGGATCCACCCGCTGGCGGACGACACCGTCGACATTGCCGGCGTAGCGCACCGGGCCGTCCTCGGCGAGCAGCACCATCTCGACGTCGTCGCTGCTGAACAATCGCGCGGCCGCGGTCAGCACGACCCGCGCCGACACGTCGACCGACCGTCCACTGGCGCGCTCCTGGAGCCGGGCCAGCTCGGCGTACAGCTGTGCCTCGGCCGCCGCCGTGGTCTGCTCGTCGTAGGAGATCCACAGCAGCAGCAAGGGAATGACGAGCGCGAGCAGGCCGAGCGGTGCGTTGGCCGCCAGCCACGCCGCCAGGATGCCGATGCCGGACGTGCCGACCGAGTGGATCGAGGCCAGCGGCGCGCTCGCCCAGAGCAGGGAGCGCAGCCTCTGGTCGGTCATCATCGACATCGCCGCAGCAATGAGCAGGTTGTTGACGAACCAGAAGATGCCCATCCCGCCGATCGCTCCGGGCACGCCCGCGCCCACCAGCGCGGCGAAGCCCGCACCGAGCGCCGTCGCCGCCGCGAACTGCGCGACGTTGAAGAGCACCTTCAGCGGCTCCTGCCGGCGGACCATCTGCGCGACCAGGACGCCCGCCGTCACGGACAACACCGTCCAGGCCCGGGGCGAGTGCACGAACGCGACCGCGATGGCCGCCTCGGTCAGGCTGAACGTCCACCGCTGCCGGCCGAAGGACAGGTGCACGACCGCGGTCTCCGCGGCGCAGACGACGACGGTCAGAACCGGTACGGCGTACCACGACGGGTGACCCCAGCCGTTGATGCCGGCAGCGACAGCCGTCACCACGATCGCGGTGACGGCGAGCAGGCGTACTCGGGCGGCGGGGCTCACGGTGCCGGCCCCCAGCTCTCATCCGACCAGGAGCTCGCCGACCAGGAAGACGCCGACCACGAGGAAGCGGACCACGAAGAGGCGGACCAGGAGCTGGCCGACCAGGAAGAAGCGGACCACGAGGAGGCGGACCAGGACGAGGCCATCCACGGCACCCAGGCACCGTGCAGCCAGGAGTTACGCAGCCATTCCGCGGCGTCGAAGCGGGCCTCACCGGTCGGGTCCCACGACGGCGTGCCCCAGCGGTGCCAGCCATCGCCACAGGATGCGTGCACGGTTGTCCACGACATCGACACCGCGCCCGCTCCGGCGGCCCAGCTGCACAGCGGTCGGGCGCTGGTCCGCAACGCGGTCTTGACCTGCAACGGCGTGCTGCCCGGATGTTGCGCGAGGTACGCCGCAGCGACGCCGGTCGTGATCGCTGTCGCCTCGCTCGTGCCGGAGCCGCGGAACAGGCCGTCCGACTGCCACGCGCCCGGGTTCTCCTTGGCGATCAGGGTGTTGCCGGTCATCTCGCCGAGCACCTGCACGCCGGCCGCGACGACATCGGGCTTCGTCACGCCGTCGACGACGCCGCTACCGGAGAAGGATGCGACCCGCGGCTGCGATCCCGTCGAGTCCAGCGCCCCGACGGTCAGCGCCTGCGGGTCGAGACCCGGGTCGCCGACCTGGCCGGGGGTGTTGCCCACTGCGGCGACGACGAGGACACCCGCGGACCGGACCGCCTCGACCGCCCAGTTCAGCGGGTCGGCGCCGTACGCCGGGAAGGTCGGGCGCTGCACCGCGAGGGACAGGTTCACGATCTGGATCGAGTGGGCGTGCGTCGCCACCCAGTTCAGCCCGGCCAGCACCTGCAGCAGCGTGGTCTGCCCCTGCGCGTTCGCCACCTTGACGACCACGACGTGCGCCGCGGGAGCGACGCCCAAGCCCAAGCCGTCCGAGCCCGGGACCGGCCCGCCCGCGATCAGGGACGCGAGGAACGTGCCGTGACCGTAACCGTCGGTGAACGGGCCGGTGGTCGCGGGCGCGCCGCCGGCGGACAGATGAGAAAGGTCGATGCCGTCGACCAGCCGGCCGGAGGCCCGGTTGATCGCCGGAGTGTCGTTGACCCCGGTGTCGAGCAGCGCGATGTTCACTCCGGCTCCGACGCCAGGCTGGCCGGCGTCGCCGCCGACCGACTGGGCGGCAAGCACGCTGTCTTTCGGGTTCGACCAGTCACGCCCGCCCCGACCCCCATGGAAGTGGCGCAAACCCATCACGTGTCCGTGCCAGTCCGGCGACACCCCGGCAACCGCCGGGTTGGCGGCGAGGCCGGTCAATGCGGCGCGCGGCGCGGCGACGTATTCGGCGTGCACCGCCGAGAGCGTGTCGAGCACGCGCCCACCCGGGACGGCGAGCGGCATTCTCGTGCCCGGCCGGACGGTGACGATCGCGTGCACCAACGGGCCGCCCGCTCGGCTCGGCGAAGCAGCGGAAACGGCGGATGCGGCGCTCGCGCCGCCGGTCGCCATCAGTGGTGCGGCGATGCCCAGGGCCAGCGCGGTGAGCGCCCACCTCCATCGGTGCACGAACACGCGTCCTCCCGACCCGGCGTGGACTCGTTCCCACGCTCACAAAATCTGTCGGCAGACTCAGACCCGTACTTGGGTTCCGCCGCGCCCAATCCCCCATTTGGAGCAATCCCGCCCGGGCGGTTCGCCCGCGGGCCGGCGATCGGCCCGAATTCGGCCGTACGGAGCAACGACTACCCCTGCCGGGCTACAGGAACCGTTACTGCCGACCGAAGAATGCTCCAGATGCTGAAACTTGGCGCCGCCCAACAGACGGCCAAGACGGAGGAGGACTCGGTGTCAGCTCTCGCCGAGCGCGCTGCCACCACCGCCGCGGATCCCGCGGGCGGCTTTACCGCCATGGTGGTCGACGACCACCCGCTGGTGCGCGAGTCGATGGTGGCCCGACTGACCGCGATGGGGGCCCGCGACGTCGTCGAGGCGGCGAGCATCGCCGAAGCGCGCGCACGCGCGCATGCCGGTGGCACCCGTGACCTGTGCGTGCTGGACGTCGGCCTGCCCGACGGATCCGGACTGGACCTGCTGAGCGACCTGCGAGCGGCCGGGTGGCCGCGGTTGGTCGTCCTCTCTGCGGCCGACGACCCGTACTCGGTGCGGGCCGCGTTCGTCGCCGGCGCCCAGGGCTACCTGCTCAAGTCCGCGTCACCCCTCGTCGTGGCCGACGGCGTCCGCCGGGTCCTCGACGGTGGCGTGTACGCCGACCCGTCGGTTGCCTCCCTGCTGGCTGCAGGCCTGCGTGGCGGGCCGCAACAGGACGGAGTCGCTGAGCTGTCCGGCCGCGAGATCGAGGTCCTGCACCTGGTGTCCGACGGCCGCTCCAACAAGGAGATCGGTGAGGCGCTGGGCCTGTCCGCGCTCACGGTCAAGAGCCACCTCGCCCGCATCGCGCGCAAGCTGGGGACCGGCGACCGCGCCGAGATGGTCGCGATGGCCATGCGCGCCGGAGTGATCCGCTAACCGCAGTTTCCGCACTTCAGCAACTAGCGTCATGTCTGTGAGCGAGACCGCTGACGAGCCGGCGTCCGCGGTTCCGCTCGTCGAGCCCCGGGACGGTGTACCCCCGGTCGTCGAAACCGCCGCCGATCTCGAGGCCGCCATCGCCGCCATCGCCGCCGGCACCGGACCGGTCGCGGTCGATGCCGAGCGAGCGTCGGGCTATCGCTACGGCCAGCGTGCCTACCTCGTCCAGCTGCGCCGCGAACCCCATGGCACCGTCCTCATCGACCCGGTGGCCCTCGACGACCTGACTGCGCTGTCCACTGCGATCGCCGACGTGGAGTGGGTCCTGCATGCGGCGTCGCAGGACCTTCCGTCCCTGCGCGAGGTCGGGCTGGCGCCGTCGCGGTTGTTCGACACCGAGCTGGCCGCGCGCCTCGCCGGCTTCGAGCGCGTCGGCCTCGCCACGATGGCCGAAGTGCTGCTCGGCCGGGCGCTGGCCAAGGAGCACTCCGCGGCCGACTGGTCGCGCCGGCCGCTGCCCGAGCCCTGGCTGCGATACGCCGCGCTCGACGTCGAGCTCCTGATCGACCTGCGTGACGCGCTGGAAGCCGAGCTGCGCGAGCAGGGCAAGCTCGAGTGGGCGCGCGAGGAGTTCGCGGCGATTCTTGTCGCCGTGCCGGCACCGCCAAGACCGGACCCGTGGCGACGCACCAGCGGAATGCACAAGCTGCGCACCCGTCGCCAGCTCGCGATCGTGCGCGCACTCTGGCAGGCCCGTGACGACCGTGCCCGTGCCCGCGACCTCGCGCCCGGGCGGGTCCTGCCGGACAGCGCCATCATCGCGGCCGCCACGTCCGCGCCGCCGACGATCGATGAGCTCGGCCGGCTCCCCGGCTGGGGTGGCCGCTCGACCCGGCGGTTGGTGACCGAGCTGTGGCCGACGATCGCAGCCGCCTACGAGCTGCCCGAGACCGCGCTGCCGCGGCCCGCGGTGCCCGGCGACGGGCCGCCGCCGCCCAACCGGTGGCCGGACCGCGATCCGGTCGCCGCCGGCCGGCTTGCGCGCGCCCGTGCCGCCCTCGCCGAGCTGAGCGAGCGCCACGACGTACCGGTCGAGAACCTGCTCGCACCCGACCTCGTTCGTCGCCTTGCCTGGTCGCCTCCGTCTGCCGATCCCGCGGATGTCGCCGCGTTCCTGCGCGCCGGCGGCGCCCGCAACTGGCAGGTGGAGCTCACCGTCGACCCGCTGAGCGCGGCGATGGTTGACCAGCCATGAGGCTCGTGCAGTTCGACGCCGATGGGCGGGCCGCTGCGCTCGACGGCCGCTACCCAGGGCTGACCGCGGCGCCGGGCTGGCCGCACGCGGACAGCGTCATCGGCATGAGCTTCATCGACTCCGGCGGGCTCGGCTTTCTGATCCTCGACGATGACGACCGGATCGCCGGCGACTGCGGGACCAAAACCCCGACCAGGCCGGACGGCTCGGTCGAGATCGGCTACGGTCTCGCCGCCCCGAGCCGCGGCCGAGGGCTCGGTGGCCGGGCGGTCGCAGCACTTGTGTCGTGGCTCGCGCAGCAACCCGGAGTGACCTCCGTCGAGGCGGAGGTCGAGGTCACCAACACCCCGTCGTGGCGCGTGCTCGAACGGATCGGCTTCACCCCTGTCGGCCCGGAGTCCGACAGCATGCTGCGCTACCGCTTCGACGCCTTGGGCCATCCGGCTGAACCTTCGCCAAACATCAGTCTCCTGCCGCCGGGTATGGGACATTCATCCGGTTGATTCCTCAAGCGCGCCCACGCGATTGGATACCGTTCCGCAATGTCGACCTGGCCTGAGGCGCAGCACTTGCGGCAGTGCGCCCTCGCCGTGGCAGTACTGCACGACATCGACGTGCTTCCGGCCGTCGACGGCGTTCTGCTCCCGGGGCGACCGGACCTCCTGATCACGTGGCCGGAGTGCCGCCGGGCGCTGGGCGGCGCCGACCCGACGAGCGATCAGGCGCGGCTGCGGCTGTGCCATTGGTTCCAGCTGCGCCGGTGGCTGGCCGACCGTCCGCTCGAGGACCTGGAGGCCCGCGCCCGGCCGTACGGCGCCTGGGTCGAGTCTCCTCTGCACCCGGGCCTGGACTGGGTACGCCGCCGGATCATCGGCGACACCCTGGATCTCGGCTTCGGCTTCGTCGGGCTCGACCCCGACCGGCCCGACCTGGTGCTGCCGATCCCCCATCAGCTCCTGCGCGCGGCCGGCATCGAGCCGTCGCCGTGGTGGCCGACCGCGGTCGTCTACCTCGAGCGCATGGGCGAGATGGCCGCGCAGCGGCTACGGCGCAGCTCACAGCTGCGGCCGATGGGCGACTGCGACGTGATGACGCTGCTGGGTTCGCGGACCCTTCGCCACGCCATCGTCGACGGGCTCCCCGACGGCATGCGCACCGTCGCCGTGCCGATGCGCAACCGCGGCTGGCTCGACCTCAACCGGATCGATCCGGCGTTCTCGGCGGCGGCCGCCCGGCTGACCGGCCTCGAGGACCGCGGCTTCGACCGGCCGCTGATGGTCACCCGCGACGAAGTGGTCATCGCGCGCGCCGATGGCGACGTCATTCGCGCGGCGATCGAGGATCGCATCGCGCCGGTCATCGACATCCGCGACGTGCTCTACCACCGCCAGCCGTAGCCGTTCGGCCCGGCGGCTGCACCTGCCGTCAGTTCAGGCGGGTGTTGCGCTGGATGTAGCCGTCGGAGCTCGAGTCCGGCAACGTCATCGGCCCCTCGATCTGCTCGTGCAACGTCAGTGGCGTCGTGCCGTTGGTGTATGACGCCGTCGACCACGTGGTCTGCCGGTCATGGTGGTGCTTGCTGTCACAGGTGACCTTGCCCGGATGTTCCACGGTCGTCGAGGTCAGCGTCGCGCTGCCGGCCGCCTGGCCGCCGTACGTGGTCACCGCGACGGTCGGGATGCCGCCGGAGTCCGAGTAGGCGGGGGCCGGGGCCGTTGTCACGACCGTGTCGGTGCGGATCGCCTCGGCCGGAGTGCTGAGGAGGGCCAGCCGCACCCCGCTCACCTCGCCGTGCTTCTTCCCCTTGCGCATGGTCCATCCCCCGGCAATCGTCACCGGGGACTGGCTGGAGTTCCAGCTCAGGTTCGACATGCAGGGAACGAACGGCGACGGCCTCGGGCAGGGCGCGCCACCGTACTGGGTGCGCAGGGTGCCGCGACCGAAGTGCGTCTTGGACGGGAAGCTGCCGAGGTCACCCCACGACGTGCCGGTCACGAACGACAGTGCGGCAGCCACCTTCACGTGGCGAGTGACGACGGTGGTCTTGCCGCAGTGGATCGTGGTCCCGGACCCCATCGGGGAGAAGGCGAGACGGATGCGGCCGTACGGCGCGATCTGGCTGGCATCCGTCGTGAAGCCGCCGGTGCTCTTGGCCACGTGGTCCGTGAAAGACCCCGAGGAGAGCTGGAAGGTCCAGTTGTGCGCCTCGTGCCCGCTGGGCGTGCGCAGCTCGACGTACGCGGCGGCCGGACTGTCGTCCGGGTGGCCGTTGGACACGAAGTCGGTTCCACCGATCTTCAGCCGCAGCTTGTGATGGGCCGTCGTCCTGATCGTGATCGTCGGGCTGTTGACCTCGATCGACGACGGCGCCTTCTTAGCCAGGCTCGACGCCTGCGCGCCGGGAATCGCGACGCCCGCAACCGCGACCACTACTCCCGCCGACGCGACGAGGACCGCCGCTCTCCGGCTCAGCGCGATTTTCAGCATCGGCCAACTCCTCGCAGTCGGAGACGGTCAGCGCGGCCCCACCGGCTGGACGTCAGCCTTGGCAGCGGCCTCGACCGCCTGTCTGGCGATCTCCTGGGCGGACAGCCCGCAGCGGACCAGAACGTCGCTGCGGCGACCATGCAGCAGGAACTCGTGCGGCAGCGCGAAGTCGCGCACCGGCACCGAGATGTCGCGCGAGCGCAACGCGCTGGAGATCGCCGAGCCGATGCCGCCCGCGACCACGCCGTCCTCAATCACGACGACCAGCTCGTGCGCGGAGCACAGCGCGGGCAGGCCGGGATCGACCGGCAGCACCCAGCGCGGGTCGACCACCGTCACGCCCACTCCTTGCGCTGCTACCCGGGCGGCGACGTCGAGTGCGAGCGGTGCGAGCGCGCCGACCGAGACGACGAGCACCTGGCTGTCGTCGTCCCGCCGCAGCAGGTCCATCGCACCGACCCGGTCGACGGTCGGGACGTCCTCACCTGCGGGCGCCTTCGGGAACCGCAACGCGGTCGGGCCCGAGTCGGTCTCGACCGCCTCGCGGAGCAGCTCGGCGAGGCGGGTCGCGTCGCGCGGAGCCGCGACCCGCAAGCCGGGCACGATGCCGAGCAAGGCGAGGTCCCACATCCCGTTGTGCGACGCACCGTCGTCACCCGTGATGCCGGCCCGATCGAGGACGAACGTCACGGGAAGCTTGTGCAGGCCGACGTCCATCAGGACCTGGTCGAAGGCCCGGTTGAGGAACGTCGCGTAGATGCAGACGACCGGGTGCAGGCCGCCCATCGCCATGCCGGCTGCCGACGTCACGGCGTGCTGCTCGGCGATGCCCACGTCGAAGACCCGCTCCGGAAACTCCTGGGCGAAGCGATACAGCCCGACCGGGCGCAGCATCGCCGCGGTCACGCCGACGACGTCCTCGCGCTCGCGCCCGAGCGCCACCATCTGGTCGGCGAAGACGTCGGTCCAGGTCGGGCCGGAGCGGTTCACCGGACGACCGGTCAGGGGATCGATCACGCTGACCGCGTGGAACTGGTCCGCCTCGTCCTCCACGGCCGGCGGGTAGCCGCGGCCCTTCTCGGTGAGGCAGTGCACGATCACCGGCTGACCGAAGTCGCGGGCATTGCGCAACGCCCGCTCGACCGCAACGGCGTCGTGACCGTCGATGGGACCGACGTACTTCAGCCCGAGGTCCTCGAACATCGCCTGCGGCTGGATCAGATCCTTGAGGCCCTTCTTCATGCCGTGCAGGGCGTCGTAGATCGGGGCGCCCACGAGTGGCGTACGCGCGAGCGACGTCTTGACCATCTCGAGCATCTGCTCGTACGACGGCGAGAGCCGCAGCGAAGCGAGATGCGCGGCGAGCCCGCCGACGGTCGGCGAATAGGAGCGGCCGTTGTCGTTGACGACGATGATCACCGGCCGCTCGGGATGCGCGGCGATCGTGTTCAGCGCCTCCCATGACATCCCGCCGGTGAGCGAGCCGTCGCCGACGATCGCGACAACGGTGCGGTCGTACTCACCCCGCAGCTCGAACGCCTTCGCCAGCCCGTCGGCGTAGGACAACGCGGTCGAGGCGTGCGAGTTCTCGACCCAGTCGTGCGGGCTCTCCCGTCGCGACGGGTAGCCGGACATGCCGTCCGACTGGCGCAGTGCCTCGAACTCCTCGCGGCGCCCGGTGACCAACTTGTGGACGTAGGCCTGGTGTCCGGTGTCCCAGATGATCGCGTCGTGCGGTGAGTCGAACACCCGGTGCAAAGCGAGGGTCAGTTCGACGACGCCGAGATTGGGTCCGAGGTGACCACCGGTCTTGGCGACCGACTCGACCAGGAAGTCGCGAATCTCCTGCGCAAGCTCCGGCAGCTGCGACGGCTCGAGCCGCTTCAGATCGGAGGGGTCGTCGATCGTGCGGAGCAGGCTGGTCACGACGCTCAGTCTAGGTCTGTCGGCTTTGCCCGGTTGCGTCGCCCGTTCGACCGGCGTCAGGGCCGCTTAGCCGCCTCGAGTAGCGCCACGCACTCGACGTGAGCGGTCATCGGGAACAGGTCGAACGCCCGCAAGCCCTCCAGCCGGTAACCGTGGCCGGCCAGCAGGCCGATGTCGCGGGCCAGCGACGCCGGCTCGCACGAGACATAGACGACGCTGCGCGGGCCGGCCGCGGCGATCCCGTCGACGATCGCTCGCCCGACACCACGCCGCGGCGGGTCGAGGACGACGAGATCGGTCTGTGGCCGGCTGCGGGCCAGCCAGCGGTCGACCCGCTCGGCGACCACCCGGACCTTCGGGTGGTCGGCGAGGTTCGCGCGGGCGGCCTCGACGGCGGCGCGGTCGGACTCCACCGCAACGACCTCGGCGCCTGGTGCCTGTGCGGCGAGGGCGCCGGCGAACAGACCGACTCCGCTGAACAGGTCCAGGCAACGGTCGATGCCGGAGACCCGGGCGTAACCGGTCACCGCCTCGCAGAGGGCTGCCGGAGCGCCCGGATGCACCTGCCAGAAACTGCCCTCCGGCACGTGCCAGTCGCGGCCGATCGCCTGCACCGCCGCCCCGAGATCAACCTCGACCCCCTCGCTGTCCGGCCAGCGCTGAGCGAGGACCGAGCGCACCGGCAGGTCGGGATGCGCGAGCAGGCAGTCATCGATCGGCTCGACCTCGTGGGAACGATGCCGTCTCAGCCCCGCAACGCCATCGGCGTCGACCGCGAACCGGATGCGCCTCCGCCAGTGCAACCCCTGCACGTCACCCGGCACCGCCTCGGCCACGACGTCGACGTCGAGACCGGCGATCCGTCGCAGCTGGTCGGCGACGACCGCGGCCTTCAACCGCCGCTGCTCGTCGAGATGCACGTGCTGCCAGTCGCAGCCGCCGCAGTGCCCGGGTCCGGCGTACGGGCACGGAGGTGCCACCCGGTGCGGTGAGGCTTCGAGGATCTCGACGGCGTCCGCACGCAGGTACGACGAGCGCTCCTCGGTGACCTCGAGCCGCACGCGTTCGCCGGGTAGGGCGTGCCGGACGAGGATCGCCCGTCCGTCGGGTGCGTGCGCGATGCAGATACCGCCGTTGCCGACCGATCCGACCTCGACGATCACTGTTTGGGGGTCTGGTGGGCCGGCTTCGGCTTCATGTCGATCGCGCGTCGCGCATCTCCGGGCGACGGACGGGTGCGCTCGATGACGCGGCCCGAGGAAGCCAGCTGGTAGGGCACGCTTGTGACCATCACGCCGCGCGTGAAGAGCAACCGGCCCTTCAGCCGCAACGCGTGCTGGTTGTGCAGCAGCTGCTCCCACCACTGCCCGACGACGTACTCGGGGATGAAGACGGACACCACGTCGCGGGGGCTCTGCCGGTTGACCTCCTTGATGTACTTCACGATCGGCCGGGTGATCTCGCGGTACGGCGACTCGAGGATCTGCAGCGGGACGGGAACACCACGGCGTTCCCATTCGCTCTTCAGCGCCTCGGTCGCGATGTGGTCGACGTCGACGGTCAGCGCAACCAGCGATGACGGTCTGGTGGCCCGCGCGTAGTTGACCGCGCGCAGTGTCGCCTTGTGTACGCGTGACACGAGCACGATCGCGTGCACCCGCGACGGCAGCACGTCGTCTTCCGTGTCGGGCGCGAGCTCTTCTGCCACCGCGTCGTAATGTCTGCGGATGCCGCGCATCATCGTGAAGAGGACGACCATCGCGACGATCGCGATCCATGCGCCCTGCGTGAACTTCGAGATCAGGATGATCACGAGGACCAGGCTGGTCACGGCAGCCCCGATGCTGTTGATCACCCGTGACCGCTTCATCTGCCGTCGCCGCGCCGGGTCCTCGGTGAGCGGAAGGTTGCGGTTCCAGTGCCGGATCATCCCGATCTGGCTGTTCACGAACGACACGAACACCCCGACGATGTACAGCTGGATCAGCCGGGTCGGTGACGCCGAGAACGCAACAATCAGCAGGATCGCGAAGCCGGCGAGGATCAGGATGCCGTTGCTGAACGCGAGCCGGTCGCCGCGCGTGTGGAGCTGGCGCGGCAGGTAGCCGTCGCGGGCCAGGATCGAGGCGAGCACCGGGAAGCCGTTGAAAGCGGTGTTCGCCGCGAGCACGAGGATCAGGGCGGTGACGGCCTGCAGGTAGTAGAAGCCGAACGACCCGTTGCCAAAGACGGCGAGGCCGACCTGCGCGATGACCGTCTTCGGGTCCTGCCCCTTGGGCAGGCCGATCAGGTTGCTCGGCGACTCCGCGACGTGAACATGGCTGATGATCGCGAGCGTCGTGATGGCAAGGAACATGCTGACCGCAATGCCGCCGAGCAGCGCGAGCGTGGTCGCCGCGTTCTTGCTCTTCGGCTTCTGGAACGCGGGCACGCCGTTGCTGATCGCCTCGACTCCGGTCAGCGCCGTACATCCCGAAGCGAACGAACGGAGCAGCAGGAAGATCAGCGCGAGGCCGGTGTAGTTGCGGGCGCGCACGACGCGGTAGTGGGCGCTCTCCGCGGTGAGGTGGTGACCCGCCCCGAGCTTGAACGCGGCCACGATGATTAGCGCGGTGACACCGCCGATGAACGCGTACGTCGGGATCGCGAACGCGGTGCCCGACTCTCGGACGCCACGCAGGTTCAGCAGCATGATGATGGCGACGATCGCGACCGCGAGGATCACCGCGTGCCCCTGCAGTGATGTCACTGCCGACGTGATGTTCGCGACGCCCGAGCTGACCGAAACCGCGACGGTCAGCGTGTAGTCGACCATCAACGCGCTCGCGACCGTCAGGCCGGCGCGACGACCGAGGTTGGTGGTCGCTACCTCGTAGTCGCCGCCACCGCTGGGGTAAGCGTGGACGTTCTGCCGGTACGACGCGACCACGACCAACATGAGGAACGCGACGCCCGCCGCGGCCACCCAGGTGAAGTGGATCAGGCCCAGCCCGCCGAGGGACAGTACGAGCAGGATCTCCTCGGTCGCGTATGCGACGGAGGACAGCGCGTCGCTCGCGAACACCGGCAGCGCGAGGCGCTTGGGCAGCAAAGTCTCGCCCAGCTGCGTGCTGCGCAGGGGGCGGCCGATGAAGACCGTCTTCGACAGGTCCCCCAGCGATCGCACTCGGCAAGGGTACGGCGCGCCGCGTTGCGTGTAGCGTCTCCCCGGTGCACGTCGTGATCATGGGTTGTGGCCGGGTCGGCTCGACCATCGCGCTGAGCCTGGTTGCGGCCGGACATTCGGTGGCGATCGTGGATCAGGACGCCACCGCCTTCCGGCGGCTGCCCCCCGACTTCGAGGGTGCCCAGGTGGTCGGCGTGGGGTTCGACCGCGACACGCTGATCGAGGCCGGGATCGAGCACGCGGCTGCCTTCGTCGCGGTCTCCAGCGGCGACAACTCCAACATCATCTCGGCGCGGGTGGCGCGCGAGACGTTCGGCATCGACAACGTGGTCGCCCGGATCTACGACCCGCGCCGCGCGGAGGTCTACAGCCGGCTCGGCATCCCGACCGTCGCCACGGTGCGCTGGACCGCCGACTCGATGCTGCGGCGGTTGCTGGGCGATGGGGCGCATAGCGAGTGGAGCGATCCCACCGGTCACATCGCCCTTGCCGAGATCGCCTACGACCAGGGCTGGATCGGGCGTTCGGTCGGCGAGCTGCAGAGCGCGGTCGAGGGCGTCCGGGTCGCGTTCCTCACGCGCTACGGCGAGGCACTGCTACCCACTCGCGCCACCGCGATCCAGGACGGCGACCAGCTGTTCGTCCTGCTAGTCCGCGACCAGATGAAGGCGGTCGAGGCCGCCCTCTCCGAGCCGCCAGGTGAGCACCAATGAGAGTCACGATCGCCGGAGCGGGGAACGTGGGGCGTTCGATCGCCCGCGAGCTGGTCGGCAACGGTCACGAGGTCGTGCTGATCGAACGCGAACCCAAGGCGTTCAAGACCGAGAGCGTCAAGGGCGCCGAGTGGCTGCTCGCGGACGCCTGCGAGATCAACTCATTGGAACGCGCCCGCCTGCAGGACTGCACGGTTGTCGTCGCCGCGACCGGCGACGACAAGGTGAACCTGGTCGTCTCGCTGCTCGCCAAGACCGAGTACGGCGTCCCGCGTGTGGTTGCCCGGGTCAATCACCCGAAGAACGAGTGGCTGTTCAACGAGTCGTGGGGGGTGGACGTCTCGGTCTCGACACCGCGGTTGCTTTCCGCGCTGGTCGAGGAAGCCGTCACCGTGGGGGACCTGGTCCGCCTGCTGTCCTTCCGCCACGGCGAGGCGAACCTGGTTGAGGTGACCCTGCCGCAGGACACCGAACATGCCGGCCAGCGGGTCGGCTCGATCAGCTGGCCACCGGACGTCGCGCTGGTCGCGATCCTTCGCGACGCGCGGGTAATGGTGCCGAGCGCCGACGATCCGCTCGAAGCCGGTGACGAGCTGCTGTTCGTCGCCGCACCGGATCAGGAAGACGCACTGCACGACGTCCTCGCCACGAGACCCGAGACAGCAGCGGCCGCTGCGGAAGGCGCGGCGGGCGACGACGACTCAGACGTCGAGAACTAGCTCGTACCGCGGGTTGAAGATCACCCGTCTCGGACCGCTCGAGCCGATCCGCCCGGTGGCCCGCAGCTGGCTGCCCGGTGAGATGCCGGCAATCTCGCGCCGCCCGAGCCACACCAGCGTGACCGTCCCGCTGCCGTCGTAGAGGTCGACCTCGAGCGACGGGGCTCCCGCCCGCGGCCGGAGAGTCATCGACTTGACCCGCCCGAGCACGGTGACGATGCCGCGCTCCGGGCAGCTCGCGACCGTGGTCGCGCCCTGAGTGATCGAGCGGCGCTGCAGGTCCTCCGCCTCGATCTCGTGATCCTCGGCCGCAAGCCGGCGTACCGCCCGCCGCAGCCGTCCCCCCTCGTCACCCATCGGTCACCGGGTTTCCGTGATCTCCGGGCCGCGTTCGGGCATCGGGATCGAGCGGTCCTCCGGGTCCGGCGGCGCGGCATGCTCGTGCGCCTCGCGCGGCAAGTGCATCGGCAGCATGTCTCGGGGCGCCATCGCGTCACCACCGCGGTGAACCACGACGTCGCGGAATGCCGCCTCGAGCCGCTTGGCCCGGGCCGGGTCGCTTCCGGCCGGACCGGTCAGCAGTCCGCGCAGGAACCACCGCGGACCGTCGACCCCGATGAACCGCGCCGGCTGCAGGCCGCCGTCGGTCGGGATCCGGGCCCGCAGCTCGGTCCCGAACGCACCCTCGGCCTCCTGGGCGGATCCGCCGGACCCGCGCAACGACTCCGCGATCTCGGCGCGCACCTCGGCCCACAGGCCGCTTGACTTCGGCGCCGCGAACCCGTGCACCTGAAGCGCGCTTGGTCCGTCGACCAGCGTCGCCGCGATCGGAACCTCGTCCTGGACGTCCACCCTGATCTCCATACCGTCCGGCAGCGGCACGCGGATGCCGCCCAGATCGATCCGGGGCGTCTCGTCGTCCTTCGGCACGTCGTGGGAGTCCCAGGGACCCTTCGGCCGGCCGCCGGCCGTCACGGCGTACGTGTCGAGGTCGCGACGGCCGCCGGGGTGGTTCCAGGTCTCCGCTGCGTCGGGGTCGGGCAGCGCCGGGCGCACGTCGTCGGAGTCGCTGCCATCCCACGCCTCGTCGTCGCGGGTGAATTCGACGTCGTCGAAGCCGTCTCCGCTCTCACCGGGCGCGGCGGCCTCGGGCTGCTCGTCCAACTCGTCGTCGGTCGCTCGCCGGCGTCGGAACACGCTCAACTCCTTCGCGGGCCGTCCGGCCCTCCACCATGGTCGACCCAGCCGCCGGTGGATCCAAACCCGCCGGCACCGCGGGCGGATTCCGGCAGCTCGTCGACCTCGACGAATCCGGCCCGCTCGACCCGTTGGACGATCAGCTGGGCGATCCGGTCGCCGCGACGCAGGGTGATCGGCGTGTTCGGGTCGAGGTTCACCAGGATCACGCGCAGCTCGCCCCGATACCCCGCATCGACGGTGCCGGGCGCGTTGACCATCGCCAACCCCGACCGCGCGGCCAGCCCGGATCGCGGATGCACGAGGCCGACGTACCCCTCCGGGAGCGCAACGGCCATGCCGGTCGGCACGACGGCTCGCTCCCCCGGGGCCAGGACGACGTCGCAGGCGGCGACGAGATCCGCGCCCGCGTCGCCCGGGTGGGCGTAGGCCGGCGCCGGCAGATCCGGGTCCAGCCGGCGCAGCAACACCTCGACCGTCCGGTCGGTCTCGTGGTTCGGTACGGCGCTCATGGTCGGCGGCACCCTACCGAGCCCGGCGGTCGCTGCATACCCTGGGCGCGTGCCGCGTTACGAGGAGCGCCTGCGGGTCCCCTGGGGATGGTGGCCGGTCGTCGGCATGATCGTCGTCTTCGGAGCGCTCGAGGTCGGCTCCGGGTTCAGCTATGTGGTGCTCGTGCCGGTCACGATCTTCATGATCGGGTTCTTCATCGTGCCGCTTGCGCTCAGCGGGCGGGCGAAGGTTCAGGTGCGCGACGGCATCCTGTCGGCCGGCAAGCAGGAGCTGCCGGTCACCCAGATCACCTCGATCTCCGCCCTCGACCGCGACGAGACCAGGCTGCGGCTCGGACCGCAGGCGGACCCCGCCGCCCACACCGTGGTCCGGGGCTGGATCGGCACATCGGTCATGGTTCGGCTGGCCAACCCGAACCCGGTGCCCTACTGGGTGGTGTCGAGCCGCCGGCCCGAGGAGCTGGCATCGGCGATCAAGCAGTCGCGTACGGCGGTTCGCGCCGGCCTCGGCCCGGCCTGATCGCATCGACCGGCCGGCGCAGCAGCGCGGGTCAGCGCGCCATCACCGCGGTCAGGTCCGCAGCAAGGTCGCCGCGCGGCACGATCGCGATGTCGTCGAGCCCCAGCCACTCGGCCATCGACCTCAGCTCTCGAGCCAGCGCCTCGGCGGTGTGCGCCGGGGCGTCGGCCTCGCGCCATGCCGACTGCACGAGCAGGACGCCGTCGGCGCGGTCGGCCTTCAGGTCGACCCGTGCGACCAGCGCATCCCCGAGCAGGAAGGGCAACACGTAGTAGCCGTGCACGCGCTTGTGTGCGGGAACGTAGATCTCGATCCGGTAGCGGAAGCCGAACAGACGCTCGGTGCGGTCGCGCTCCCAGATCAGGGGGTCGAAGGGCACGAGGAGGGCTCCGCCCGAGATCCGGCGCGGCACGGTCGTGCCCGGTAGCACGTAGGCCGGCTGCGACCAGCCTCGGACCTCCACCTGCTCGAGCCGGCCGTCCTCGACCAGCTCGGCGAGCCGCGGCCTGGCCATCGGGTTCTTCAGCCGGTAGTAGTCGGCGAGGTCACCCAAGGTGCCGACGCCGTGCGAGCGCGCGGCCAGCACCAGCAGCTGTCGCTGCGCCTCGTGCTCGTCGGGGGTCGGAGTATTGAGAACGGCACGCGGGATCACCCGCTCGGAGACGTCGTACAAACGCTCGAAGTTGCGCCGGCTCGACGTCGTGACCCGGCCGATGAAGAACAGGTACTCCAGCGCGGTCTTCGCATCGGTCCAGTTCCAGCCCCAGTGCTCCGTGCCGCGCTTCTGGTCCTCGGCAACCTCGCCGGCCGACACCGGGCCGCGCGCCATCACCTCGTCGTAGACCCACTCCACATAACCGGGACGCTCCTTCTCGACCTTGGCCAGCCGGTGCCAGGTCGTCAGCCGGCGCTCCCAGTACGCCATCCGCCAGCGCATGAGCGGGTGGAGCTCGACCGGCAGCAGCGCGGCCTCGTGCCCCCAGTACTCGAACAGCTCGCGGTGCCGGAACGCCATCCGGTCGACGAGCTCGCGGTCGTAGGGTCCGAGCCGCGAGAAGGCCGGAAGGTAGTGGGCGCGCGCGAGCACGTTGACGCTGTCGATCTGGAGCAGGCCGGTGTGCTTGAGCACCCGCCGAAGGTGGCGCCGGTCGGGGCTGACAGTAGGCCGCGGGTCGGCCAGGCCCTGGGCAGCGATGGCGATCCGGCGTGCCTGCCCGACCGTGAGTGAGCGCACCCGGCCCATCCTGGACCACGCCTGCGTCAGTTCCCGAGACCGGCCGATCCGGAGCGAGATTGGGCCGGTCCGGTTACTGAGGCTCGACTCGTGCCAGGCTGTTGGGCATGGCGCGTCGCAAGAAGGGGTCGGACGAACCGAGCACCGAGGCCGACCAGGGCAAGGATGCCGGCAAGGTCGGCTACAAGATCTTCGCCTCGGTGGGCGCGGCGGTCGGTACGACGGTCGCGCGCAAGGTTCTCAACGCGGGCTGGCGGACCGCGACCGGCAAGGAGCCGCCGAGCAACCCCGAGCACCCCGACGTGCAGTGGGGCGAGGCGATCAGCTGGGTGATGGCGTCGGCCGCCGTGGTAGCCGCCGCCAAGCTGATTGCACAACGCCGGATCGCCTCCACGTGGCAACGGGCGTCGGGCACGCTTCCGCCCGGCCTCGACGAGCCGGACCGCTGAGCGACAACGGGTCCGGCCGGCCGGGCGCGACGATGCGCACCCTCGCCGCGATACCGAACCTCGACGCGCTGTTCTCCGCGCGCGTGTACGACGGCGTCCAACCGCCGCTCGCGGACGAGCGCGGGGCCGTCGTCTTCGACGCGCCACCGGTCGGCTCCTGGACGATCACCCTCGATCGGGGCCGCGTCCTTCTGGCGCGCGGCCGCTCGGCACGTCCCAGGTCGACCATCACCGCCGACCCCGCCACCCTCGCCGCGGTCCTCGACGGGCGGATCAGCGGGGTCGAGGCGTTCCTCGACCACGGCCTGACCGTCCGTGGCGATCTGGCGTTCGCGCTCCAGATCGACGGTGCGTTCGACATCGGCGAGCGGCCGCTGTCGCACCCGGTGGTGAGGGTGGTCACGGCACTAGGCGTGCGCACGTCGTACCTCGAAGCCGGCCGCCCGGACGCACCACCCGTTGTGCTGCTTCATGGCCTCGGCGGCACGAACGCCTCGATGTTGCCGCTGCTGCCCGACCTGGTAGGCGACCATCGGGTCATCGCCCCGGACCTGCCGGGCTTCGGCGGGTCGGACGCGCCGCGCTGGCGTTACCGGGCGAGCGAGCTCGCCGCCTGGCTCGACGCGTTCTGCGAGTGCGTGCAGGCGCCTCGCGTGACGCTGATCGGGAACTCGCTCGGCGGGCGGGTGGCGCTCGAGCTGGCGCTACGCCGACCCGACCTGGTCGAACGGCTGATCCTGCTCTGCCCGTCGCCGGCATTCCGGCGGCTCCGCCAGTTCGCACCGGTGGTGCGGCTGCTGATGCCGGACGCCCTACTGATGCCCTATCCGATGCCGCACCGCGCTGTGGTCATGGCGATCCGCTCGTTGTTCGCCGAACCCGACCGGTTGCCGGCCCGCTGGTACGACGCGGCGGCCGACGAACACCGCCGCCTGATGCGCCGCTACCGCCATCGACGGGCGTTCTACTCCGCCCTGCGCGAGATCTACCTCGACACCGCCTACGGCACCGAAGGATTCTGGGACCGGCTCCCGAGGTTGACCCCGCCTGCGTTGTTCGTGTGGGGCGCGCAGGACTGGCTGGTGCCGGCTGCCTTCTCCCGGCACGTCAGCGAGGCAGTGCCGACCGCGCAGTGCGTCGTACTGGACGACTGCGGGCACGTGCCGCAGTTCGAGCACCCCGAGCGCACCGCGGCCCTGATCCGCGACTTCCTCTCCGCCCAAGGATCTTCGTGAGAAAAACGCAACGGTCAGGTCAGAGCGCCGCCGAGGTCGCGGGCGATCTGGGCGCCCAGCTTGCGGGTCTCGCGCGCGTTGATGGTCGCGCCGGCGACCGCGCCGGTCATGAACGGCATGATTGTTACGGTGTTCTCCCCCGCCCGGCGCATCAGCCGGTTGCGCAGGGAGCGCCGGGCGGCACCCGACACCAGGCCGGGTAGCGAATTGCCGCTCTTGAGCCGCTCGAGGCCGCGACGGCGGGTCCAGGCGCCGAGGTACGCCGCGGTGCGCATCGCCGGGGTGCCGGTGGCGGGATAGCCGTAGGCCTCGTGCAACTCGGCGACCAGCTTCAGCTCGAGGGCGACCACGGCGACGGTCTCGGCGGCGACCTGGACCGGTGAGGTGAGCAGCAGCGGCGGAGCGGCGAACTCCAGCGACGAGACCAGCCCGCCGGCCGCGCCGACCGCGCCCGTGGCGTGAGCGGCCGCGTCGATCAGTGCGGCGGCGAGCTCGTCGCCGATCTTGCCGTCGTGGTGGGCGCGCAGCGTGGCCGCGTCCCGGATCGGGACGTGGGGAGCGAAGTCGATGACCGTGTCGGTGAGCCAGCGCCCGCTGGCCACTGCCAGGGCGCCCGCCCGGCGCGAGCTGGCGGCCAGGCCGACCGCCAGCTTCCCGAGCAGGCCGGCCCGGGCTCGGTTGTCCAGTCGGGTGCCCTCGATCAGGCGGAGCACCACCCCGGGCAGCTCGCCCGGGGCTCGATCAGCAGCGTTTCGCCGCGCGTTCAGGCCGCGCACTCCCTGCAGATACCCTTTTTCTCGTCCGCCAACTGGCTGCGGTGGCGCACCAGGAAGCAACGGCTGCACGTGAACTCATCCGCCTGGCGGGGCACCACGCGAACCGTGAGCTCCTCGCCGGACAGGTCCGCACCGGGAAGCTCGAGTGATTCGGCGAGCTCCGCCTCATCGACGTCAACCGCCCCAGCCTGAGCATCGCGGCGCGCCTTCAGCTCCTCAATGCTGTCTTCCGTCGCCTCGTCGTCCGAGGCTCGGGGGGTGTCGTAATCGGTTGCCATCAGATCAATACCTGCCTAGTCAGTAGTCCCTGCGCGAGACGTAACGCCACAGCGACCGATTTATGCCCGCTGGAACGCCGAATACCTCCGTGCGCGGGCGCACGGTACACGATCGTCCTCGGAATGTGACCTTCCGCCGGGCACCCTAGTCCGCCGACCTGACACGATGCTGTGGACACTCCGGGAGGTCAGGTGCCGCTCTACGCCCTCGGCGAACGTACGCCGGCCATCGACGAGCACGCCTACGTCCACCCTGACGCGGTCGTCATCGGCGCGGTCACCATCGGCCCCCACGCGTCGGTCTGGCCCGGAGCGGTGCTCAGAGGCGACTACGGCAGCATCAGCGTGGGCGCGCGGACCTCGATTCAGGACGGCACGGTCATTCACGCCACCCACGACCTTCCCACCACGATCGGCGACGACTGCGTCGTCGGGCACAACGCACACCTGGAGGGCTGCACGGTCGAGGACGGCTCGCTGATCGGCTCCGGTTCGGTCGTCCTGCACCGCGTGGTCGTCCACGCCGGCGCGCTCGTCGGCGCCGGTGCGGTCGTGGCCAACGACACCGACGTCCCGAGCAAGGCGATGGCCCTCGGGGTGCCCGCCAGGATCAAACCGGACGCGGTGTCCCCCGGTGGGATCCAGCTGGCGGTCGACCTCTACGTCGAGAATGCGGCTCGCTACAAGGCGGAGCTGCGCCGACTCGGCTAACCCGCCGCGCCGGCCGGCACCGCTGCGGCGACCAGGGCGCGGAGCGCCTTGCGGTCGGTCTTCAGGACGCTGGTGAGCGGGATCGCGTCCACGATCCGCACGTCCCTCGGGTACTTGGCCTTCGAGATATGGGCGCGGGCGTAGTCCACCAGTTCCGCTTCGGTCGTCGTCGCGCCGGGACGGAGCTGGACGAACGCCACGACCTCCTCGCCGTACGTCGGATCCGGCTTCCCGACGACGGCAGCGGAGACCACGTCCGGGTGGCAGAGCATCTGGTCCTCGATGTCCCGCGGGTAAACGTTGAGCCCACCACGGATGATCAGGTCCTTCAGCCGGTCGACGACGTAGAGGTACCCGTCGTCGTCGATCCGCCCGACGTCACCGGTATGCAGCCAGCCGCCGCGCATCGCGAACGCGGTCTCGGGCTCCGCGTGCCAGTAGCCGGTCATGAGATTGGGCCCGCGCACGCAGATCTCGCCCTCGTCGCCCGCCGCCGCTTCGGCACCGTCCGCGGTCTCGATCCGGACCTCGACGCCGGGCGCCGGCCGACCGACGCTTCCGGCGCGCACTGCGCCGAGGGGTGAGGCCGAGATCAACGCGCCGGACTCGGTGCACCCGTAGCCCTCGGCCAGCTCGACCTGCGGCAGCCGCCGGGATACCTCCTCGCGAGTCTCCGACAGCAGCGGCGCCGCACCGCTGG
Organism: Mycobacteriales bacterium; assembly: GCA_035504215.1. NCBI lineage: Bacteria > Bacillati > Actinomycetota > Actinomycetes > Mycobacteriales > Mycobacteriales bacterium. Next base: position 23,766 of record DATJSI010000006.1, on the reverse strand, counting down.
CGATCCGGCGCAACGCGCTCAGGTCGTAGTCCTCGAGCGGTTGCGCGAGCACCATCTGCAGCATCGAGGGGACGACGGCTCCCACCTGCACCTTGTGCTCCTGGGCGAGCGCGAGCCAGCCGACCGGGTCGAACCAGCGCATCAGGACGGCGGTCCCGGGGTCGGGCGCATGCAGGCTCAGCGTGGAGACCAGCAGGCCGAAGGCATGGGACAGCGGCAACGGCGTGAGCGAGGTGTGCATCTGCGGGTCGTAGCCCATCGTGGTCGCCGCCCACGCCGAGGCCGACATCGCGTCGTGGCTGAGCATCACGCCCTTCGACCGGCCGGTCGTGCCGCCGGTGTAGAGCAGCGCGGCGAGCGACGACGGCTCCGCATCGACGATGTCGCCGTCCGCGCCGCTCTCCAGCTCCGCGAACGACAAGGTGTCCGGGGCCGGCGGGCCGGCGAGCACGACGCCGCGCACGATGTCGACGCCCGCGGCCGCGGCCTGCACCTTCGGCAGGAACTCGGGTGTGGTGACGACGTACGCCGCTTCGCTGTCGGCAAGGACGTGCCGCAACTCCTCCTCGCTCAGCAGGAACAGCACCGGGGTGGTGACGCCGCCGGCTCGCCAGATCGCGTTGTAGGCGATCCCGACCTCGGCGCAGTTGGCCATGCAGACGACGACCCGCTCACCCGGTCGGAGGCCGGCGTCGCGCAGGCCCTGCGAGAACCGCCGGGTTCGGGCCGCGAGCGTGGCACTGTCGAAGCGCTCACCCTCGAAGATGAGGGTCGAGCGGTCGCCCACTCGCTGCCAGGCCGCTTCGGCCAGCCGCTGAAGCGTCGTACCGGTCGGAGCCGTCGCGAGGGTCACTGTCATGTCGACTACTGTGCACCGAACGAGGTTCGGACGTACAGGGAGATCGCCATGGACTTCCGGGACACCCCCGAGGAAGCCGAGTTCCGGGCGAAGCTGCGGGACTGGCTGCACGCCGCGCTGCCGTCGGACTGGACGTCCCGGCCGCCGACGGTCGGCCGCTCCCGTGAGGACGACGCCCGGGCGTGGAGCCGCACGCTCTACGAGGCCGGGTACGTCGGGCTGACCTGGCCCAAGGAGTACGGCGGCGGCGGCGCCCCGCACACGTTCCAGGGGATCTTCCTCGAGGAGGCGGCCCGGATCGGTGCGCCCGACCACATCGGCGGGATCGGACTCGGCATGGCCGGCCCGACGATCATCGCCTGGGGCTCCGACGACCAGAAGAAGCGCTACCTCGCCCCGCTGCTGTCCGGTGAGGAGGTCTGGTGCCAGGGTTTCTCCGAGCCGGGTAGCGGCTCCGACCTCGCAGGCGCGAAGACGCGCGCGGTCCTCGACGGTGACGAGTGGGTGGTCAACGGGCAGAAGGTGTGGTCCAGCTGGGCGCACATCGCGGACTGGTGCATCCTCGTCGTCCGCACCGACCCTGACGCCGAGAAGCACCGCGGGCTGTCCTACCTCCTGGTCGACATGCACGCGCCGGGCGTCGAGGTACGGCCGTTGCGGCAGATCACCGGCGACCCGGAGTTCAACGAGATCTTCTTCACCGACGTTCGCGTCCCGCGCGAGTCGATGTTGGGCGAGCCCGGCGAGGGCTGGAACGTCGCGATGACGACCTTGCTGCATGAGCGGGGCACGCTCGGTTTCGCGCTGACGGCCGGGCTCGAGCGCGCCGTGAACCGGTTGGTCGAGTTCGTCAAGCTGCCGGGTCCCGACGGCCGGCGTCCTGCCGACGACCCCGTCGTTCGCGATCAGGTCGCGCAGCTGTGGGTCGACCTGCAGGGGCTGCGGTTCACGAACTACCGCTCGCTCACGGCGCTGCAGAAAACCGGCGTACCTGGTCCTGAGGGCTCGGTAGCCAAGCTGCACTGGAGCGAGACCAACCAGCGGCTCACCGCGCTCGCGCAGGCGCTGTCCGGCCTCGAGGCTCAGCTCGACGGCGAAGGCGGGGTGTGGGACGGCTACTGGGCGTACCTGCAGCTGCGCAGCCGCGGCAACACGATCGAGGCCGGTACGTCGGAGATCCTCCGCAACATCATCGCCGAGCGGGTCGTCGGCCTGCCGCGGTCCCGATAGCCGGGTTAGGAGCCCCAGAGATGGACTTCGCGTTCTCCGCCGAGCAGGAGCAGCTGCGAGCAGCTGCCCGCGACTACCTCGCGGACCGCTACCCAGCGGAACGGATCGTCGAGCTCGCCGACTCCGACCAGCCGGTTGGCGGCGCGGCCTGGTCGGAGCTCGCCGAGCTCGGGTGGCTCGATGCCGACCTCGGCCTGCTCGAGCAAGCCGTGCTCGCCGAGGAGACCGGCTACACGCTGCTGCCGGCACCCTGGTGGTCGAGTGTCGGGCTGGCTTGGCCGGTGCTCGACGACGAGCTGCGCAAGGCGGTCAGTGCGGGCGAACGGCGGGCGACGCTGGCCTGGTCCGAGCCGGACGGCGTGAGCTCACTCGCCGCGGCAGCTCGAGGCAGCGCCACGACGGCCGGACCCGGCGGGTCGTTGTCCGGCACGAAGACGCTCGTCCCCGACCTGACCTGGGCGACCGATGTGGTCGTCGTCGCGGCCGACGGCCTGTACGCCGTGGACGTCGCGGCGCATCCGGACGTCGTCATCCCTCGCTCGACGATGGACCGGACCCGCCGGCTTGGTGAGCTCACCCTGGACGCCACGCCGGCTCGACGGCTCGCGGCTCCGGTCGACGCATTGAGCGACGTCCGCCGCCGGGCATTGGCGCTGTTGGCGTGCGAGTCGGTCGGCGTGGCGCAGCGCGCGCTTGACCTGGCCGCGGCGTACACCAAGGAGCGGCAACAGTTCGGGCGGGTGATCGGGACCTACCAAGGCGTGTCGCACCGGGTCGCGAACACGTTCGTGGCGGTGCAGCTGGCCCGCTCGATGGCCTACTGGGCGGCGTGGGCGGTCAGCGCCGACGATGCCGATGCCGACGTCGCCGTTGCCGGCGCGAGCGTCTCGGCCGGCGAGGGCGCGGTGTTCGCCTGCGAGCAGTCGATCCAGGCGCACGGCGGGATCGGGTTCACCTGGGAACACGTCCTGCACCGGTACTACAAGCGGGCCCAGTGGAACCTCGGCTTCGAGGGCGCCGGGCGCATCCATCGCGCCACGATCGCCGACCGCATCCTCGCCTGACCCCCTCGGTGATCACGGAAGCTAACGGGCGGCGGGACGCGTCACAACGGGTGTGCTGCGGTTGCCGGCGACGTCGAGCGCATGCACCACGAACCGGTACGACGTGTGCGCCTTGACCAGGTGGTGCCACCGCTTCGCACCGAAGGTTGCGGACCGCGCGCTCACTCGGGTCAGCCATCGCTTCGGGCTCGACCAGTGCTTCGACCCTGCCTTTCGGGTCTCATAGCCGATGTCGTAGGTGCAGCGCGCACTGCCGCGACACGACCACCGCACGGCAATCTCCCGCCGACCTTTGACCGTGTGCTCGCGACCGACATGCGCCGAGGCCTTCGGCGCGACGGTGTCGATCCGCATCGTGCCGGAGATCGTCTTGTGCGCGCCGCTCGCGCGGACGAGCGCGCCGTTGTGCGACGTGCCCGTCAATGTCCAGTAATAGACACCGTCGGGTGCGCGCTTGCCGGAAGCGGCGCGCCCGTTCCAGCTCGGTCGCACATTGCCTTCGGGGGCCTTGCCGTGCAAGGTCCGCACGAGCTTGCCATGCGCGTTGCGGACGGTGAGCGTCCAACCCGTCAGCGGCCGGTCGGTGTCGAGCTCGGGCCGGAAGTCCCCGGCCGCTCCGGCGAGGCGCGGCGAGAAGGCGGTGGTCGTGATGCCGCCGAGGTAGCGCGGCGCCGCATCCGAAGACGCACCGAGGGGCACGACCCGCGTCGTGTCATCGCTCGCCACCCAGGCGACGAAGTCGTCGTTCAGCGCAAGGTACTGATGCGAGTCGACGGCACGATGCGCGGTGCCGAGCACGTCGTCCTGCTGCGTCACGAGATCGAAGAGGTGCACCGACCGATCGGTCGCGTCGATCCACGCGACGAACCCGTTATCGAGCAGCGCGTCGCTCACGCCGTCCTGCGCGCTCCCCACGGCCGCCGTGGTGGGCACGGCGACCACGGCGCCGCTCGTGACGTTGTAGGCCTGCGACGCGCCGTCGGCGGAGCTGACATCGCAGAAGACCCACGAGCCCGCCGCCTGCAGCAGGCTAGTCTCCGGGTTGCCCGCGCACGCCGACGAACCCGGCAGCACCGACTCCGCTCCGGTGTCGAGGTCGAGCGCATGCACGCCGCCGTTGCCGATGAAGTACTCGGTGTCGCCGTACAACGCCTCCGACTCGGGAACCGCGGTGCTCGCTCCCGTGTCGAGGTTGATCGCCACGGCGCCGGCGGTGGCATGGTCGTGGTCCACGAAGTACGGCACCAACAGCCAGCGCCCTGAGATCGTCGCGTCGTACGCGCTATCCGGCACGTCGTACGTTGCGACGACGGCCGAGCCGTCGAGCACGACAGCGACCGCACCGGTGCCCGTCTCCTTGATGTACGCCGTGTTGCCTCCGGCGGAGTCGGGCGTCATGCCGGCCCAGGTGCGCGGAATCAAGACCGAGCTGTGGGACGCCGCCGTCACGGATGCATCGGTCGCGGTAAGCCCACGTTGCTGCGCGGGATGCGCGGTGGAGGCGTCCACCACCGACACGATGCGTCCGGCCGACGCGTCGATGCCCAGCGGGTCCGACGGGCCGAACAACACGATCGGCTCGCCGAGCTGAGTCGAACCCGGCGCAAGTCGGTACATGCCGTAGTCGGTGACGGTGTCGCCCGCCATGACGGCGAAGTCACCATCGTCCGCGGGCATGAGGTTGCCCGAGATCGGCATCGACGTGTCGACCGTCGTAAACGTCTCACCACCCAACTCTCCGGTGCTCACCGTCCAGTCCGGGTGACGACCGCCACCGGTGTCGCGCCCGTAAGCCAGCTCATTCCCGTTGAGCGCCATACTGTCGATGGACGCGTCCGGCGTCGCCGGCGCCGGCGTGGCCGACAGGTGAGAACGCTTGAGATAGAGCGCGTGACCGTGATGGGTCCAGACGATGTACGTCGAGTTCATCGCGGCCTTCGCGCTCTCCGAATAAGCGGTGTCGTCGAGCACGGTGTAGTGCCCGGTCGCGAAGTCGAGATAGTCCAACGTCGCCATGATCGGGTTGTCGCCAGCGATCGGATTCGAACCGCGAGCACCCCAACCCAGGACGATTGCGCCCTGCGAGTCGGCGACGAGCGGAGTCAGCTCGTCGGAGGGGTCCGAGGTCCCGTCGATCAGGATTGGACCGAACGTCGTTGCCTGCGCGGTCGTGTCGTCGTACCAGACGGGGTCGCCCACATCCGTCCCCCGGGTCAGCTGCCCGAACACTCCGTCGCCGGTGCCGATGCTGTTCTGCATCTGCGGCGCATCCGGCAGTGCGTCTCCGGTAGTGATGTCGATGCCGTCCTGCGGGCTGCTCGCCGGGATGCCGCGCAGCTGGCTGCCGACGAGAGTGAACTCGCCGTCACCGGCCACCCCACCGTCGGCGTCCTGCGCGCCGCCGTAGACGGAGTAGTGAACGATGTCCGGCTCGGAGTAGTAGTCGTAGGTCGTGGACTGCCACGCGATACCCACTGGGCTTCCCGAGACCATGACCGACGGCAGCTGGTCGCCGTAAAGGGCGGGCAGCGTGATCTCGCCCGGCGGGTCGGGGATGCCGCCGTCCGCGTGCGCGGCGGAGGGAGCCAGGCCGCCGGCGAGCGTGAGGCCCGCCACGGCCAGGGCGGCAACAAGCGCACGGACGCTCGGCATGGCACTCCGATCCTCAAACCGGTCGAATCGACCCGACCGGCCTGTATCGGCCTTTCCCGGGCGAATCTGGAGATCCGCCCGGCCTAACCCGGCACAAAAGTTCTTCGGCAGGGGTGTCGATCCGGGCCGGTCCGGTTCGACGCACGGGCAGGATCAAGTACGACGAACCCGCCGCACCGGATCCCCGGGGCACCGCCGCGGTGCACCAGGAACGAACGAAACGGAGAGACCTGCGATGCGATTCTTCGGCTACACCCTCGCCAGCGAGAACGAAGAGCTGCCGTTCCCGCAGCCGACCCAGGAGATGTACGAAGCGATGGGCGCGTTCGTCGAGGAGGCGACCAAGGCCGGCGTCCTCGTCGCGACCGGCGGCCTGGCCCCCACCGCGATGGGCACGATCGTGACCTACAAGGACGGCGAGTTCACCGTGACCGACGGCCCGTTCGCCGAGGCGAAGGAGCTGGTCGGCGGCTGGGCGCTGATGGAGTGCCGCGACAAGGACGAGGCGATCGAGTGGACCAAGCGCTTCCTGACCGTCGCCGGCGGCGGCGAATCACGAATCCGGCCGGTGATGGGCCCGGAGTGATCGGTGCCGGCGCGTCGGCGCGGCACGGCAGCGCGAAGTCGCCGCGCTCGCCCGGTGAATCGGCAAGGATGCAGGGATGGCAGCCACTCTTCTCGATGCCCCCGCCGTCGTCGTCTCGCAGGTGGCGAAGCTCTCCTCGCCGCGCGAGGAATATGAGCTGTTCGCGCCGGACGGCACCGCGCTCGGCCGGATCGAGGAGCAGGCCAGCCTCGGCAGCTTCTTTGCCCGCAAGCTGTCCACCCTGACGTTCGTGGTGTCCGACGCTTCCGGCGCGACGGTTGCCACGATCGAGAAGCCGGGCGCGATCGGCCGCTCCACCTTCATCGTCGCCGATGCCGGCGGCCAGCAGATCGGCGTGGTCGAGCAACAGAACATGTTCATGGATCCGCAGTTCGCGCTGCGCACGCCGTCGGGCGAGTTCCGGCTGACCAGCGCCGCGATCAACGCGTGGAGCTGGACGCTCGTCGACGCGAACGGCGCACAGGTCGGCCAGATCAGCCGGGAGTTCGCGGGGCTGGCCGACGTCTTCACTTCCGCCGAGCACTTCGTGGTCGAGCTCGGCCCGGCGCTGGCCGGCCCGACCCGGTTGGTCTCCCTGGTCGCCTGCACCTGCCTCGACTTCGTCCGGGACGAGCGCGCGGAGCGCCGGCGTCACTGATGGCCAGCGGTTGCGCGCTTCTCAGTCGCGTACCGTCGTCAAGGTGACGCCTGAGGAGTTCTCCGATCTCGCGCACTTGCGTCGAGCTCGCGATCTGATGGACCGTGACTACTCGCAGCCGCTCGACGTCTCGGCCATGGCACGCGCGGCCTTGATGTCCGCGGGTCACTTCTCCCGCAAGTTCCGAGCCGCGTACGGCGAGACGCCGTACTCCTACCTCATGACGCGGCGGATCGAGCGCGCGAAGGCGTTGCTACGGGAGGGAATGTCGGTCACCGACACCTGCTTCGCCGTGGGCTGCACCTCGCTCGGGTCGTTCAGCTCGCGGTTCACCGAGATCGTCGGCGAGACACCGTCGCAGTACCGCGCGCGCGACCACAGCCAGCTGGAGTCGGTCCCGGCCTGCATGGCGATGGTCGCCCTGCGGCCGAGGCGTACGCCGGTCAAAGCCTGAGGCCGACTCCGGCGCCGCATCGAGCAGGATCGGAGAAGTTCGCCCGCCGGGCGCACCATATGGTCGGAACATGACCGTCTCCGTCTCAACGATGTTCATCCCCGTCCACGACCCGGACCAGGCGCTGGCTTTCTACCGCGACGCACTCGGCCTCGAGGTCCGCATGGATGTCGAGGCCGACGGCTACCGCTGGGTCACCGTCGGCGTGCCCGGCGACAGTCTCGGCATCGTCCTGTTCCAGCCGCACGGCGGCCGGTCGCAGTCCGAGGGCGATGCGCTGATGTCACTGATGACGCTCGGCTCGCTGCAGGCCGCGATCTTCTCCTCCGACGACCTCGACGAGACCTTCGAGAGGGTGCGCGCATCGGGCGCCGAAGTCCTCGAAGAGCCGCGCGAGCAGCCGTGGGGTGCCCGCGACTGCGCGTTCCGCGACCCGTCCGGCAACCTGGTGCGGATCGCCCAGGCCTGACCCGGCAAGCCCTCGCTAGGCGCTGACCGGGTCCTGGCTGCTCACTCCGTTGGTCACGACGTGCTCGGTCCAGGCCGAGCCGTCCCACCAGCGGTACTGATGACGGCCGCTGGGGTCGGCCGCCCACTGCGCCGCCGGGGCCGCGGGGGTGATGCCGAACTGCGCGCTGCGATCGATCCCCGCCGCAGGCACCCCGGCGCCGTAGCCGGCGTACGCGAGTTGCGGCTGCTGCGAGATCGGGCGCTGCGGGTGATCCCGGCCCTGCCGCTCGGCGATCGCGATCAGCACCAGGCCGATCAAGAAGGAGAGGAACATGATCACGGCCCACACCCATGGGTCCCAACCCCACGGCGTGCGGCCGTACTGGCGGGCGAACCGACGCGCCTCCCCGTAGCCGGCGAACCCGAACACCACCGCGACGATCAGAAAGACCGGGCTCATCACGCACCTCCCTCGTCGTCCCGGTATCGGCCGATTCCACCGCTCGCTTGACTGACCGGTTTGCGCCGGACCCGCACGCCTCCCGAACCTGCGCAGAAGTGGCCGCGAGGCCGAAGATCTGGTCTGATCGGAGGTCGTGACCGACTCCACGACGGCCGAGGCGGTCGAGTCCGTCGTACGGATCGAGTTCCCCCGGCTCGTGGCCGGCCTGGCTCGTTACACCGGAGACGTCGGCCTCGCCGAGGACCTCGCCCAGGACGCCGTGGTAGCCGCGCTCGAGCAGTGGCCGGACAGCGGCGTCCCGCGCAACGCCGGCGCGTGGCTGATGAGCGTCGCGAAGCGCCGGGCGATCGACCTGTTCCGCCGCAACCGCCGGCTGGAGCGCAAGTACGCCGAGATCGGCCGAGACCTTGCCTCTGCCGAGGCCGGCCACGACCCCGACCTCGAACGGGTGGTCGACGACGACATCGACGACGACCTGCTGCGGCTCGTCTTCGTCGCCTGCCACCCGGTTCTTCCGATGCCGTCGCGGGCAGCGCTGACGCTGCGCATGCTGGGTGGCCTCAGCACCACAGAGGTCGCCCGCGCCTACCTCGTGCCCGAGCCGACCATTGCACAACGGATCGTCCGGGCGAAGAAGGCGATCGCCAAGGCCAACGTCCCTTTCGAAGTTCCGGCCGCCGGCGCCGAGCGAACGGCCCGACTGGACGCGGTCCTCGAGGTCGTCTACCTGATCTACAACGAGGGCTACTCGGCAACGGCCGGCGAGGACTGGATGCGACCAGCGCTCTGCTCCGACGCGCTACGCCTCGGCCGCGTGCTTGCCGAGCTGATGCCCGAAGAGCCGGAGGTGCACGGCCTGGTCGCGCTGATGGAGATCCAATCGTCCCGGCTGCCGGCGCGTACCGCGCCCGACGGTACGCCGATCCTCCTGCTCGACCAGGACCGCACGAGATGGGACCGGCTGCTCATCAACCGCGGCTTGGCCGCGATCGCGCGCGGGCATGCGCTCGGCGCCGCTGCGGGTCCTTACCTGCTCCAAGCCGAGATCGCCGCCTGCCACGCCCGAGCCTTCCACGCCGAGGAGACCGAATGGGCCCGGATGGCGGGCCTATATGCCGAGCTGGCCGCGCTTCGCCCGTCGCCGGTCATCGAGCTCAACCGCGCGGTCGCGGTCTCGATGGTGGCGGGACCGCAAGCCGGGCTCGACCTGGTCGACGCGATCGCGCACAGCAAGGAGCTGGCGAGCTATCACCTGCTCCCCAGCGTGCGCGGCGACCTGCTGGAGAAACTGGGCCGCTTCGACGAAGCGAGGGTCGAGTTCGAGCGCGCGGCCGCGCTCAGCACCAACGGCCGGGAGCGCGAGCTGTCGCAAGCGCGCGCCCGTGCGGCCGCCGGTGCCGGGCGAAGCGGCTAGCTCGGGATCAGGTCGAACGTGTCCGGGTCCGGCCCGGTGCGCTCATTGCGGTTGAGCGCACTGATCGCCTCGACGTCGGTGCCGCTGAGCTCGAAGTCGAAGATGTCGATGTTCTCCCGGATGCGCTCCGGCGTGACCGACTTCGGGAACACGATGTCGCCGCGCTCGATGTGCCACCGCAGCACCACCTGCGCCGGCGTCTTCCCGACCCGGTCGGCGATCTCGACGATGGTGGGATCCTGAAGGACCTTGCCCTGTGCGATCGGCGACCACGCCTCGACCGCGATCTGCATGTCGGCGCACGCCCGCCGTAGGTCGTCCTGGGTCAGGTACGGGTGAACCTCGACCTGGTCGACCGCTGGCACGACGGTGCATTCGTTCTTCAACCGGTGCAGATGGTTCGGCTGGAAGTTCGACACGCCGATCGACCGGGCGCGACCGTCGCGGTAGAACTCCTCGAGCGTTGCCCAGGTCGAGACGAAGTCGCCGCCATAGCGGGTCGGTAGCGGCCAGTGGATGAGGAACAGGTCGACGTAGTCGAAGCCGAGCTCGTCCAGGGTCCGGTCGAACGCCTGTCGGGCGTCATCGGGCAGATGGAAGGCGTTGTTGAGCTTGCTCGTGACGAAGACGTCCGAACGGTCGATGCCCGACTTGCGCACGGCCTCGCCGACCTCGCGTTCGTTGCCGTACATCTCTGCGGTGTCGATATGGCGGTAGCCCGCCTCGAGCGCCGTAGTCACCGCCTCGACGGTCTCGTTGGGCGGGATCTGGAACACGCCGAAGCCGAACTGCGGGATCGAGCGGCCGTTGTTCAGCAGGATCTGCGGTACAGCAGTCACGATGCGAGTCACTCCTCGGAGCTAGAGAACGTCACCGGCTCACCATGAGACCTACCCGCGACTCCACCGCCGCGAACCCGCAGCGGCGTCTCAGGCCGTACGGATCAGGTCCGCGGCCTTCTCGCCGATCATGATCGTCGGCGCATTCGTGTTGCCTCGGGTGACCGTCGGCATGATCGAAGCGTCGGCAACCCGCAGTCCGGTCACACCCCGGACCTGCAGGTGCGGGTCGCAGACATCGGTCTCGCTCGGGCCCATCGCCGCCGTACTGGTCGGGTGGTAGATCGTTTCGCTCTTCGCGCGCAGGAATGCCGTCAGCTCGTCGTCGGAGTCCGCACCCTCGATCGGAAGGAAGCGGCCACTGACGTAGGGCGCGAGCGCCGGCTGCGCGGCGATGTCGAAGCACAGTCGCAGGCCGACGACCATGCGGGCGAGATCGGCGGGCTCGGCGTAGTAGTTCGCCTGGATCCGAGGCTTCGCGGTTGGATCAGCGGACCGAAGGGTGATGCTCCCCCGGCTCTCGGGCGTCAAGAGGTACGGCGCGAGAACGATGCCATGACCCGGAGGGTCCGTGAAACCGTGATCGAGGAACAGCGCCGGCGCGAACAGCAGTTGCAGGTCCGGCGCGGCCAGGGTCGGATCGGTCTTCACGAAGCCGCCGCCCTCGGCCACCACTGACGAGAACGGCCCGCGATGACGAAACAGGTAGTTCGCGATGTGCTTGGGGTTGCGGTCTGCGCCGACCATCGTGACCGGTTGCGGTGTGTGGTAGGACGCCCCCGCCGCCACGTGATCCTGCAGGTTGCGTCCGACGTTCGGTGAGTCGGCGACGACGTCGATCTCGTGCGCGCGCAGGTCGTCGGCGGGGCCGATTCCGGAGAGCAGGAGCAGCTGCGGAGTGCCGACGGCACCCGCGGCGAGCACGATTTCGCGTTCCGCCCGGAAGACCTGCCGCCGACCGTCGACGATCGCCTCGACGCCCGCGGCGTGGCCGCGCTCGACGATGACCCGGGCGGCGAGCGCTCCAGTGACGACGGAGAGGTTCGGCCGGTTCATGGCTGGAGCGAGGAACGCCCGGGCGGCCGAGCACCGCCGACCGTTGTGCTGGGTCGCCTGGTAGATCCCGATGCCGTCCTGGGTCGCACCGTTGAAGTCCGCGTTGAGCGCCAGTCCGGCCTGCGCCGCCGCCTCGACGAACGCCCGGGTGATGACGTGGGGTGACCGCTGGTCACTGACGGTCAGCGGACCGCGTGCGCTGTGGTACGTCGAACCACCCCGCTCGTTGCCCTCGGAGCGCAGGAAGAAGGGCAACACGTCCTCGTAGCCCCACCCGGGACAGCCGCCGTCACGCCAGCCGTCGAAGTCGGCACGGTTGCCACGGATGTAGATCATCGCGTTGATCGACGAGGACCCGCCGAGCACCTTGCCGCGGGGCCAGTACATCTCCCGGTTGTCGCACCCGGGCTCCGGCTCGGTCGCGTAGTCCCAGTCGACCTCTGTGCGGAACAGCTGGCCGAAGGCCGCAGGCACCGTGATGTTACGAGCGGTGTCCCGACCGCCCGCCTCGAGCAGGGTCACCGACACCGCGGGGTCCTCGGTCAGCCGGGCCGCCACCACGCAGCCCGCCGAGCCGGCGCCGACGATCACGTAGTCCGCCATGCGGCGAGCCTCTCACGCGTACTCGTTCGCGATCGTGATCACTTCACGGACGTACCACCACGCGTGGTTGTACGCGTAGATCGCGTCGTCGAGTGACTGGCCGCCGCGACCGGCTCCGGCGGCGCACAGGTAGCGGGCCGCGGAGAAGATCGCGTCGACCGGGTCGTGGATGTCCGCCTTGCCGTCACCGTCCGCGTCGTAGCCCCAGGTCGCCCAGGTCGAGGGCAGGAACTGCATGGGCCCTTCCGCTCCGGCGACGGAGCGGTGGACGTCGCGCCCGTTGCCGGTCTCGACCGTCCCGATCCCTGCCAGCACTGTCCACGGCAGGCCCGGACACGTCGTGGCCGCCTGCCGGTAGAGGGTGAGGTACGTCGACGGGATGGTCGTGGCGGCGTACTGGCTCATCACCGCCTGATCGACCGGCGCGGCGCGAGTGACGGTGATCCGGGCGTGCGGCCCGAAGATGCGGCTGACGCTGGTCTTGAGGGTGTCGATCCCGACCTTCGGCGCAGCGATGAAGAGCACTCGGCGCGGGTGCAGCCCGAGCGCTCCTCCGGCTGCCGCCGACACCATCGCCTGCCCGCCGGGAACTCCGAGCGTCGCAAAGGCGCCGAGCCGCACCAACGTCTTCGTCCGGCCGGTGCCGTGCGCCACGAGCGTCGCGCCGAGCTGCCGCGTGTAGTGCCTGCTGTCCGCGTAGTTGATCGTGATCTCGCCCCGTGCAACGGACTGCCACAGCGCGGTCGACGCCGCGGTGAGCGAGGGCGTGAAACCGCGAATGCTCGCCAACGGCACTCCGAGGACCCGCAAGCTGCGGCCGGCAAGGCGCACCCGGCCGCGCGACGCAGCCGCGACGACCTTGACGCCGGGCCGCCGCTCGAGCCGCTGCAAGGCACGCGGTGCGGCCGCTTTGGGCAAGCTCACGACAACGTCGGGTGGCGTCAGGCTGGACAGCGGCGGCACACCGGCGACCGCAGGCGGTGTCGTGAGGATCGTCGGGGTTGCCGACGGCGTGGCGCCGAGGGACGACGCAGCTGCCGCCTGTTCGGAGCCGGCATGCAGCGTCGCGATGATCGCCGTCGCGACGACAAGAAGGACGAAGATCGCGCCGGCCGCGATCATGGCGAGCACGGAGCGGCTCGGGCGGGTGGACATCTCAGTCTCCCGTCGTGTCGCCGTTCTCCCCGTCCGCGTCTGCGGCTACCAGTACATGATGCAGCAGGTCGAACAACACCGGGTTCGCCGCGATTGTCGTGTGGTTGCCGGGCGGGCGCCCGTTCAGGCCGTCCACCCGTGCGCCGGCCTCCCGGGCGATCAACGCACCGGCCGCCCAGTCCCACTCGTTCATTCCGGCTTCGTAGAACGCGTCCAGCCGGCCGCAGGCGACATCACAGAGGTCCAGCGCGGCGGACCCGAACCGGCGGATGTCACGCACGAGCGGGAGCACGGTTGCGACGGCCCGAGCCTGGATCGTGCGGCGGGCGACCTCGTAGTTGAAGCCGGTGCCGACGAGCGAACGTCCGAGGTCACCTTCCGCCGAGCACCGGATCGGTACGCCGTCCCGCCAAGCACCCTCGCCACGCAGCGCGGTGAACTCCACTTTGCGGTCCACGTCGAGAACCACGCCGCAGGCCGTTACGCCGTCGACCTCGGCAGCGATCGAGACCGCGTAGTGCGGTAGCCCGTACAGGTAGTTGACGGTGCCGTCGAGCGGGTCGACGTACCAACGCACCGCGCTCGTCCCGACCCGTGCGGCGCTCTCCTCGCTGACGACCGAGTCGTCCGGCCGGACCGCCAGCAACCGGTCCAGGATCGCGCGTTCCGCCGACCGGTCCATCTCCGTGACGACGTCCGTCGGACTGGTCTTTGTCGCGGCAACATCGACATGCTCGGGACGGGCGCGCAGCACCTCGCCGGCCGCACGCGCCAGATCGACTGCCAGCTCCAGCAGGTCGGCCGGCTGCGGCGGGCTCAGCTGGTCCGACGCCGTCGTAACGCCCAGGCCAGGAAGCCGACGCCCGCCGCGGCGCCGGTCGCACCGGCCGCCGGGAGCGCCGCTTTGCGCAGCGCGCTCTCGCCCGGCTCGCTCGCCACCGCCGCGGCGACCTCGCCGCCCGCAGTCTTCTCCGGGTGCTTGATCGGGCTCACCCCACGGCCGGCGGCCGGGCCGACCGGGCTACGGTCACTCTTGCGCATCCCGATCTTCGAGCCGAGGAAGAGCACGGGGTCGTACTTCGAGTCGACCACGCGCTCCTTCATCGGAATGATTGCGTTGTCGGTGATCCGGATGTTCTCCGGGCAGACCTCGGTGCAGCACTTCGTGATGTTGCACAAACCGAGGCCTTCTTGTTCCTGCGCCATCAGCTTGCGGTCGTGGGTGTCGAGCGGGTGCATATCGAGCTCGGCGTAGCGGATGAAGAACCGTGGCCCGGCGAACGCCGGCTTGTTCTCCTCGTGGTCGCGGATGACGTGGCAGGTGTTCTGGCACAAGAAGCATTCGATGCACTTGCGGAACTCCTGGCTGCGGTCGACATCGACCTGCGCCATCCGGAACTTGCCGCCCACGTTGTCCGACGGCGGTGCGAAGGAAGGCACCTCGCGGGCCTTCTCGAAGTTGAACGACACGTCCGTCACGAGGTCTCTAATGACGGGGAAGGTGCGCATCGGGTTGACGGTGATCGTCTCGCCGGGCTCGAAGATCGACAGCCGGGTCATGCACATCAGCCGCGGCTTGCCGTTGATCTCGGCGCTGCAGGACCCGCACTTGCCGGCCTTGCAGTTCCACCGGATCGCGAGGTCGCCGGCCTGGGTCGCCTGGAGCCGGTGCAGGGCATCGAGCACGACCTCGCCCTCCTCGACCGGCACGGTGTAGTCGACGAAGTCGCCCCCGTCGCCATCCCCGCGCCAGACCCGCAGGTGCAAGTCGTGCGCCATCAGTGGCTCTCCTCGAACAGCTCGGCGAGATCTTCGGGCATCTGCGGCAGCGGCTTGTGCTCGATCGCGATCTTGCCGCCCTTCTGCGTGACGATGAGGTTGATCGTGCCCCAGTGCGGGTCGGTCGCCGGGTAGTCGTCGCGTGTGTGCCCGCCGCGGCTCTCCTTGCGCTCCAGCGCGGCGCGGGCACACGCCTCGGAGACGGTGAGCATGTTGTTGATGTCGAGCGCGACGTGCCAGCCGGGGTTGTAGGCGCGGCCGCCTTCGACAGTGACCGCAGCGGCCCGGGTCTTGAACTTCTCGATCTGCTCGAGCGCCCGCTGCATCTCCTCCGCGTTGCGAATGATCCCGACGAGGTCGAACATCACGTCCTGCAGCTCGCTCTGTACGGCGTAGGCGTTCTCGCCGCCCTTCGTCTCGAAGGGCTTGAGCGCGGCCGTGACCGCCGCGTTGACATCGGCGTCGGTCGCCACCTGCCGACTCGGCAGCTTCGCGGCGTAGTCGGCGGCGAACTCTCCCGCCCGCTTGCCGAACACCAGCAGGTCGCTCAGCGAGTTGCCGCCGAGCCGGTTCGAGCCGTGCATGCCGCCGGACGCCTCGCCGACCGCGAACAGTCCGGACACGGTCGCCGCCTGCGTCTCGGGATCGACCTCGATCCCGCCCATCACGTAGTGGCAGGTCGGCGCGACCTCCATCGGGTCGGTCGTGATGTCGACGTCGGCCAGCTCCTTGAACTGGTGGTACATCGACGGCAGCCGCTTGTGGATGTCGGCCGCGCTGCGCCTGGTCGCGATGTCGAGGTAGACGCCGCCGTGAGGTGACCCTCGACCGGCCTTGATCTCGGAGTTGATCGCGCGCGCCACCTCGTCGCGAGGGAGCAGCTCCGGCGGGCGCCGGTTGTTGATGTGGTCGTCGTACCAGCGATCGGCTTCTTCCTCGGTGTCGGCGGTCTCGGCTTTGAAGTAGTCGCTGATGTAGTCGAACATGAAGCGCTTGCCCTCGGAGTTGCGCAGCACGCCGCCCTCGCCGCGGACCGACTCCGTGATCAGCAGCCCGCGCACCGACAGCGGCCACACCATGCCGGTCGGGTGGAACTGGACGAACTCCATGTTGATCAGGTTGGCGCCCGCCGACAGAGCGAGCGCATGCCCGTCGCCGGTGTACTCCCACGAGTTGCTGGTGACTTTGAACGACTTGCCGATGCCACCGGTCGCGATGATGACCGCGGGAGCGTTGAGCTGGATGAACGATCCCGTCTCGCGCCAGTAGCCGAATGTCCCGGCGATCGCGTCGCCGTTCTTGAGCAGCCGGGTGACCGTGCACTCCATGTAGACGTCGATGCCGAGATCGACCGCGTGCTGCTGGAGGGTGCGGATCATCTCCAGACCGGTCCGGTCGCCGACATGGGCGAGCCGCGCGTAGCGGTGTCCGCCGAAGTCGCGCTGGGAGATCTTGCCGTCCTTGGTCCGGTCGAACAGCGCGCCCCACTCCTCGAGCTCCCACACCCGGTCCGGGGCTTCCTGTGCATGCAGCTGGGCCATCCGCCAGTTGTTCAGCATCTTGCCGCCGCGCATCGTGTCGCGGAAGTGCACCCGCCAGTTGTCCTCGGGCCACACGTTGCCCATGGACGCCGCGATGCCACCCTCCGCCATGACGGTGTGCGCCTTGCCGAGCAGCGACTTGGTGACCACCGCCGTACGCGCACCCGCCTCGTGCGCAGCGATCGCGGCGCGCAAACCGGAGCCGCCGGCACCGATGACGATGACGTCGTAGTCGTGAGTTTCGTGGTCGGCCATCTGCGTCACCACCTAGAAGACGTGGTGGTAGTCGGTGATGGTGCCGTTGGCCACCAGACGGATGTACAGGTCGGTGCACGCGATCGAGATGAGCGATGCCCACGCCCAGTGCCGGTGCCAGTGGTTCAGCTTCGACACGAAGGTCCACCACTTGTAGCGGATCGGATGCTTCGAGAAGTGGTTGAGCCGTCCCGCGGTGATGTGCCGGCACGAGTGGCAACCGAGCTGGTAGCCCCAGATCAGTACGACGTTGATCAGCATGACCGCGGTGCCGACGCCGAGGAAGAAGTGACCCTTGTAGATGAAGGCGAGCACGACGTCATAAGTCAAGATCCCGGCGAACACCAGCGTCGCGTACCAGAAGTACCGGTGGACGTTCTGCAGGATCAGCGGGAACCGTGTCTCGCCGCTGTAGCGCTTGTGCGGCTCGGCAACCGCACATGCAGGTGGCGAGAGCCAGTACGAGCGGTAATACGCGCGCCGGTAGTAGTAACAGGTGGCGCGGAAGCCGAGCGGGAAGATCAGGATGTAGAGCGCCGGCGAGAGCCACTGCCAGGCATCCCAGTGCCACCAGGCGACGTCAGACGGGCAGCCGTGGGCGACGCACGGTGAGTACAGCGGCGACAGGTACGGCTTCGCATAGAAGATCCGGTGCGGGGCCCCGTGCCCGTAGACGAGCGGGTGGTTGAACGCCGCCCATGTGGCGTAGATCACAAACGCGGTGAAGACCACAAACGTGATCGCCGGGTCGATCCACCAGCGGTCGGTGCGCAGAGTCTTCGCTCGGATTGTCGCCCGTTCGGTTGACCGTGACCCCTGCGTCGCCACCGACTGCGTCGCCATCGCGGGCGGCCGTCCCTTCATCTCGCACGCTTGTGAACTTGTGCGGCGCGTTGATCGCCGCCGATTGACATTACTCTCGCGACTCCCGCGGTTGCGGGACCACCTCCATCAGCGCCCTTCGCGAGTGTTGCGGAATCGGTGTCGCCCGGAGGGTGTTGTATGGAGGCGATGAACACCACGACTGCAGCACCACCCCTGTCGCCGGCCGACCGCTGCGACCGGTGCGGCGCACGCGCGCAGATCCGGGCCACGATGCCGGGCGGCGGCGACCTGTATTTCTGCGCCCATCACGGCCGCCTGCATGCCGACCGGCTGCGCGCGGTTGCAGTCGAGATCCACGACGAGAGCGGCGCCCACACCGGGGCGCTCGACGCCGGCACCGGGGCGCTCGACGCCGGCACCGAGGCCTGACGGCGAGCTAGCCCGACCTACCCAGGGCGGATCGCGCGGTCCACCGACCGCGGTGCGCCAGCACCCGCAACGGCAAGCCGAACGCCTGCGAGAGCGACCCCGAGGTCAGAGCCGCCTCGATCGGACCGCTTGCGACCACCCGGCCTTCGCGGAGCAGGAGCGCATGGGTGAAGCCCTCCGGGATCTCCTCGACGTGGTGCGAGACGAGGACCTGCACGGGCGCATGAGGGTCGGCCGCCAGCCGGCCGAGCAGGCGAAGCAACGCCTCGCGGCCGCCGAGGTCGAGCCCGGCCGCCGGCTCGTCGAGCAACAACACCTCGGGGTCGGTCATCACCGCACGCGCGAGCTGAACCCGCTTGCGCTCCCCTTCGCTGAGCGTGCCGAACCGCCGGTCGACGAGCTGCCGGCAACCGACCTGGGCAAGCAGGTCATGTGCCCGCCGGACGTCGTCGGCGTCGTACGCCTCCTGACCGCGCCGGATGCTGGCGTGGGACGCGGTGAGTACGACGTCGAGCACCACCTCGTCGGAAGGAATCAGGTCGGCCAGGGCAGCGCTCGCCCACCCGACCCGCGGCAACAGCTCGTCGAGGTCGGCCTCGGCGAGCGCCTCGCCGAGCAGGCGCACGGACCCGGTGGTCGGCACGATCGCCCCGGCCACGAGCTGGAGCAAGGTCGACTTTCCCGCGCCGTTCGCGCCGACGACCACCCATCGCTCGCCCGCGTGGATCGTCCAGTCGAACGGATGCAGAAGAGTCGAGGTCCCGCGCCGCACGCTCGCGCCGTCGATCGACGCGACCACCTGACCCACGTCCGGCTCCAGTCCGGGAAGCTCCGCTGCCTCGGTCACACCGCGCACGCTAGGCGCTGCGGGGCGCGACCACCGGTCTCCCACGCCGACCGCCGCACGGACTCAGGCTAGGGGACGCTACGACTCAGGCTAGGGGACGCTACGACGCCTTGCGGTACGCGCGGACCGCGAGCGGGATGAAGACCGCCATCACGCCGATCATCCACAGCGCACCTGCCCAGGCATGGTTGCCGACCGGGTCGCCCAGGGCGAGCGCGCGCATCGCTTCAACCATCTGGCTGATCGGCTGGTTGTTGGCGAAGGCCTGCAGCCATCCCGGCATGGTGGCGACCGGCACGAATGCCGAGCTGACGAAGGTCAGCGGGAAGACCCAGATCAGCCCGAACGCCTGCACGGACTCCTCGTCCTGGATCTGCAGTCCGATGAACGCGGACACGCAACAGGTCGCGAGCCCGAGCAACAAGGCCAGCGCGATCATGCCGATCGCGCCACCGACGCCGCCGTGGAAGCGGAAGCCCACGGCATAGCCGACGCCGACAATGATCAGGACCGTGACGAGCAACCGGACGAGATCGGCGCCCAGCCGTCCCAGCAGCACCGCGCTACGGGCGATGGGCATCGACCGCAGCCGGTCGATGACACCCTGCTTGGCCTCGTATGCGAGCGAGATCGCAGTGCCGAACGACGTGAACGCCGCCGTCTGCCCGATGATCCCGGGCAGCAAGTAGTCGACGTACCCGCCCGGCGCGTTGGTAACGATCGCACCACCGAACACATAACGGAACAGCAGCGTGAACATCACCGGTTGGATGACCGTGAACATGATGAACGCCGGGACCTTCAACCAGACCAGGAGGTTGCGGCGCATGAGGGTCAGCGCGTCGGCGGTCCCCCAGCGCAACCGGCCGCCGAGCGCCAAGTCGGTCATGCCTTCACCTCCACCGATGGCTGGTCCTCTGCACGATGACCGGTGATCGCCAGGAACACGTCGTCGAGCGAAGGCCGGCGCACCCCGAGCCCGTACGCCGTGATGTCCGCGGCGTCGAGGCGGCGAACGACCTCGAGCAGCACCGCTGACCCGCGCCGGCCGGCGCGCACCCCGACGTACCCGTCTCCGTCCACCGTCGGCTCGTCATCGGAAAGACCCTGTACCGCGCTCACCGCCAGCTGGTGCTGGCCACGATCGGCGACGGTGAACTCGACCACATCGCCGCCGATGGTGTCCTTCAGGTCGTCGGCGGTGCCCTCGGCGATCACCTTGCCGTGGTCGAAGACGACGATCTTGTCGGCGAGCTCATCCGCCTCGTCGAGGTACTGCGTGGTCAACAGCAGCGTTGTGCCGGCAGCGACGAGGTCGCGGATCACCTCCCACATGTCGTTGCGGGCGCGAGGGTCGAGGCCCGTCGTCGGCTCGTCGAGGAACAAAACCTTGGGCTGGGCGACCAGCGACGCGGCCAGGTCGAGGCGGCGCATCATGCCGCCCGAGTAGGTCTTCGCGCGCCGCTCGGCCGCGTCGGAGAGCCCGAACCGCTCGAGCAGCTCGGCGGCGCGCTCGCGCGCCTGCCTGCGGCCGAGGTGGTAGAGCCGGCCGACGAACTCGAGGTTCTCCCGGCCGTTCAGCTCCTGGACGATCGCGGCGGACTGCCCGGCCAGGCCGATCGACTGGCGAACCGCGGCCGGCTGCGCGACGACGTCGCGCCCGTCCACGACGACCTTCCCCGAGTCGGGCAAGGTCAGCGTGGTCAGGATCTTGACCGCGGTCGTCTTGCCCGCGCCGTTCGGCCCGAGGACCCCGAGCACGGTGCCGCGCGGCACCTGCAGGTCGACGCCAGCGAGGGCATGAACGTCGCCGAACGACTTGTGCAGGTCCTCGACCAGGATCGCGTTGTCGCGCTCGCTCTGGATGGCACTCACGACGCCCGACCTTAGTGCGCGCAGGTGACAACTACCGGGGGGTGGATGCGGCGAGTGAGCTGCCGCGGATCGAGGCGTCGAGGACCTCGACCGTGTGCGCGAGCCGGATCGACCGTCCAGCCCGGCGAAGCGCCGCATCGATCTGCATAAGACAACCCGGGTTCCCGGTGACCAGTACCTCTGCCTCTGTTGCCGCCACGCGGGCGGCCTTGCGGTCGCCGAGCTCGCGCGCGGCGGCCGGCTCGAACAAGTTGTAGACGCCCGCCGAGCCGCAGCAGATGTCGGATTCGGCGATCTCGCGCAGCTCGAATCCCGGAACCCCGGCGAGCAGCTCGCGCGGCTGGCGGCGTACTCCCTGGGCGTGGCCGAGGTGGCAGGCGTCGTGGTACGCCGCAACCACGGGCACCGGGTGGCGTGGCGCGACCGGGCCGAGCTCGACGAGAAGCTCGCTGACATCGAGGCACTTGGCCGAGAAGGCGACCGCACGCTCCGACCACCGCGGATCGTCCGCGAGCAGCCGGCCGTAGTCCTTCATCGCCGACCCGCAGCCGGCCACGTTGACGACGATCGCGTCAACCGCCTGCGACTCGAAGCTCGCGATCAGCCGCTTCGCCCGATTGAGTGCTTCGGTCTCCCGACCGGCGTGCAGGGAGAGCGCACCGCAGCATCCTTGGGATGGCGGCGCGATGACCTCGCACCCCTCGGCCGCGAGCACGCGTACGGTCGCTGCGTTGACCGCGGGGAAGAACTCGCGCTGCACGCAGCCGAGCAGCAATCCCACCCGCGCCCGGCGTCGGCCCTCGGCCGGCGTGTGGGCCGGGATCGGTTCGACCGGCCCGAGCGGCGGCAGCAGACCGGCCATCGCCTCGACCGTCGGCAGCCGCCCGAGCACCGGTGAGCGGCGGACCAGGCGGTCGAGCCCGGCCCGCTGGTAGCCGCGAAGCGGGCCGCGCATCCACCGCAACCGTCGCGGGTCGGTGAACAGACCGAACACGGCGGTCCGCATCGCGCGATCCCGCGCCGGTCGTGCGACCCGCGGCTCGACCGCGGCGCGGGTCGCTTCGATCAGCTCGTCGTACTTCACACCGGACGGGCAGGCGGTGACGCACGCCATGCACCCGAGACAACGGTCGAAATGCACGGCCATCGACTCGTTGATCGCAGCTCCGTCGAGGACCTGTCGCATGAGGTGGATCCGGCCGCGCGGCGAGTCCATCTCCTCTCCCCACAGCAGGTACGTCGGGCAGGTGGGCAGGCAGAACCCGCAGTGCACGCACTCGGCGACCAGGTCTGCCGGGATCTCGGCCATCAGAGGCCGCCGACGAACCGACCCGGCGACATCCGGTGCTCCGGGTCGAACTGGTCCTTGATCCGCCGCATGATCTCGATCCCCCGGGCGGGACCCCAGACGTCGACGTCCTTCTTGAGCTCGTCCGGCGCGGTCACGACGACCACCTGCCCGTCGTGCTTCCCGATCGCGGCGCGCAGCACGTCGAGCCAGCCGAGGCCACCGTCATCGGTGCCGGCGTGGACGACGCCGCTGCCGACGTGGGCACGCAGCCGGGCGTTCGGCACCAGCCTGCCGATGTCAGCAATCACCTCGGTCAGTGCGCCGAGCCGGTGGGTGATCTTCACCCCGACCTGACCGGCCGGCAGCTGACCGAAGTCGTCCGGCAGCGCGTCACTGATCTCGCCGTCAATCGCTCGTGCGATGTCCGCCGCCTGAATCTCCGCGGCCGCCTCGAACGACTCGACGACGACGGTCAGCGTCTGGCCGTTCCACTCCATCGCGCTCGGCGTCGCTCCGGTCGAGTGAACCCGGGCCGCCGCGGCCGCAGGGGTGTCGGTCTTCGCAGTGACAACACGTCGTACGGGTGGCAGCGGATGCAGGCGGAACGTGCACTCGGCGATCACGCCCAACGTCCCGAACGAGCCGGTGAACAGCTTGCCGAGGTCATAGCCCGCGACGTTCTTGACCACCTTGCCGCCGGACTTCGCGACGGTTCCGTCCGCGAGCACGACCGTGATCCCGACCAGCAGGTCGCGCGGCGTGCCGTAGCGCAGCCGGCAGGGCCCGCTCGACCCGGCGGCCACCACCCCGCCGATGGTGGCGCCCGCTTCCGGGGGATCGAGCGCCAGCCACTGCCCGGCGGGCCCGAGCGAAACCTGCAGGTCGGCCAGCCGCACCCCTGACTGCACGGTCACGACCAGGTCGCCCGCAGCATGCTCGACGATCCGGTCGAGCCCGACCGTGCGGATCATGACGTCGAGGGCATCGGGAGCGGCGCCCTGCTGAATCTTGCTGCGACCACCGCACACTCCGATGGCGTCGCCTCGTCCGGCGGCATCGACCAGCGCCTCCGCCAGCGAAGGCACGTCGGTCGGCGAGACGACCGATGACGGCGCGATGCCACCGACCGACCAGGAGTCGAGCTCGACGGCTTCAGAAGACATCCGCGACGCCCGCCTGTTGAAGCGGGTGCGGCCGGGCCCGGCCCGGCCGCTCTCCACACAGCCGCGGTGTCGGGAAGACCTTGCCCGGGTTGCAGAGACCGGCCGGGTCGAACGCGCAGCGCACCAGCTGCATCACGTCGAGGTCGATCTCGTTGAACATCTTGCCCATGTGCAGCTTCTTGTCGTGGCCGACGCCGTGTTCCCCGGTGATCGACCCGCCGTGCTCGAGGCAGAGCTCGATGATCCGGTTCGACACCTCTTCCGCGCGCTCCAGCTCG